>JBGQEU010000274.1:0-2686 GCA_041496525.1 Dehalococcoidia bacterium | reverse complement strand
GCCCAGGCAGAAGTGGATGCCGTCCCCCAGTCCCACGTGATCCGACGCGTTGCGCGTCACGTCCAGCCGCTCCGGGTCAGGGAACTTCTCCGGGTAGCGGTTAGCGGCGGCGAGGATGCAGATGGCGATCTGCCCCTCCTCCATCGCCTGCCCGCCGTATTCCGCGGGTCCTGTCATCACGCGGCCGGTTGCCTGCACGGGGCCCGCGTAGCGCAGCAGCTCTTCCACAGCGTCTGGCAGCAGCGCCGGATCGTCCCGCAGAAGGGCCAGCTGGTCCGGGTTGCGGAGCAGCGCCAGCGTGCCGCCGCTGATCAGGTGAGTCGTCGTCTCGTTTCCGGCGACCAGGAGGAGGATCGCCGTGGCGAAGATCTCTTCCTCGCTCAGCACCTGTCCCTGCTCCTCCGCCGCCACCAGCCCGCTGATCAGGTCGTCGCGGGGGTTCTGCCGGCGGTCGGCGATGACGTGCGACATGTACTCCGCCAGCTCCTCGATGGCGACTCGCCCCTGCTGCAACGCCTCGGGTGCCACGAACGGGCCGCCCAGCGTGGCAACGATTGTGTCTGACCAGTGCTTGAAGCGGTCGCGGTCCTCCGGCGGCACGCCCAGCATCTCCGCGATCACGATCACCGGCAGCGGGTAAGCCAGGTCCATCACGGCGTCTGTCTCGCCCTTCTTATCTATCTCGTCCAGCAGGTGGTCCACGATGCTCTGGATGCGCGGCCGCAGGTCCTCCACGGCGCGCGGGGTGAACGCCTTGCTGACCAGCCGGCGCAGCCGTGTGTGCTCCGGAGGATCGGACGTAAGCATCGTCTGGGCGCGGGAGAAGGGGCCCATCTGCTCCGCCTGTTTCTCCATCATCTCCACGAACCGGTTCTTGCCGTTGCGGCGGTTAGCGGAGCTGCGCGGGTCCATCAGCACCGCGTCCACGTCCGCGTAACGGGTGAGCACCCAGCTATCCAGGAGGGGGCTCCAGGAGACGGGGGCTGTCTCCCGCAGTGCGCGATAGATGGGGTAGGGGTCCTGCAAGAACCCGGGCGCCACCGGGTTGAACTGCTGCTGCTCAGTAACCATGGCCCGCTCCTCTCCGCGTGATGTGACCTATTAAGCGGCCCCGCTGAGAGCGCTGTCAACGGCCCGCTCAGGGTACTGACTGACTGGTCAGTCAGTGTACCACGGGGCGCCGCACCCCACAAACGAACGAACCGACAAACGAACGAACCGATTCGGCCATAGTGCGGAGTAGCAATGGTTTGCCGGTTTGCCGGTTTGTAGGTTTGTAGGTTTGTCGGTTACGCTGGCCGCGGGATAACCAGATGGATGTAGTAATCGTTGGGCCGCCGCTTTCCGGCAAGACCACCGTGTTCCAGGCGCTGACAGCCGGTCACGGCGGCGCCGCCGGAGAAGTGCGCGGCGAGAACATTGGCGTGGTGAAGGTGCCGGATGAGCGCCTCTACAAGCTGGCGGAGCTGGTGCACGCGAAGAAGATCACGCCGATAGAGGTGCGTCTGCACGACCTGCCACCGCTCTTCGAGCGCGGCGCGGCGCCTTCCGGCGAGGCGGCGGAGACGCTCTCCCGCGCGGACGCGCTGTTGCTTGTGGTCCGCGCCTTCCAGCGAGACGACGTGCCGGCGGCGGCGGGCGTGGACGCGCCACGTGACATCGAAGCCTTCGAGGCCGAACTGCTCCTGAACGACCTCGGCATCCTGGAGCGGCGTTTGGAGAAGCTGGACATCACCGCCCGCTCCGGCCGCCCTGCCGAGCGGGAGGCCGGCGAGCGGGAGATGGCCCTGCTGCGGCGCGTGAAGCAGCTGCTGGAAGCGGACAAGCCGCTGCGCAACGAGGCGTTCGAACCGGGCGACCTCAAGGCGCTGGCGAATTTCGGGCTGCTGTCGCTACAACCCTTGCTGATCCTCGTGAACGTAGGCGAAGGCGACGTGGCCGGCGCACCGGCGCTCGAAGCCGAGCTCAACGGCCGCTACGGCTCCGCGCGCACCAAGCTCGCGGCGATGTGCGCGCGCCTGGAGGCGGAGTTGGCGGAGCTTTCGCCGGAGGAAGCGGCGGAGTTCCGCAACGATATGGGAGCGGGGGAAGGCGCCACGGAGCGCGTGCTGGCGCTGCTCCAGGACCTGCTGGGGCTCGTAGTCTTCTTCACCGCGGGCGAGAAGGACACACGCGCCTGGACGGTGCCTGAGGGCGCGACGGCGCTACAGGCGGCCGGCCGCATCCACACAGACATTGAGCGGGGGTTCATCCGGGCGGAGGTCATCTCCTGGGACAAGTTGCTGGAGCTGGGCACCCCCGCGGAGGCGCGCAAGCACGGGCAGCTGCGCACGGAGGGCAAGCAGTACATAGTGCAGGACGGCGACGTCATCAACGTCCTCTTCAACGTATAGGCGCAGCGTGGCCGAGACCCTTGCAGCCCAGATCACGGACGAGGTCATGCAGGCGCTGGATGGCGGCCCGCCGGTGCTCGTTGCCACGCTGATCGCGGCGCCTTCTGGACAGGAGAAGCTCATCGGAGCCAAGCTGCGCGTGCGCGACGCCGGAGCCGCCCTGGGCGCCCTGGACGGGGGCCCGCTGGGCGCGGCCGTCAGCGCCGAGGCGCGGGAGGCCTTTCGCCGCCACGGCGTGGAGACGGTCTACCTGGCCCCGGACGGCTCGCGCCTCGGCCGCCTGGATGCGGAGT
>JBGQEU010000273.1:0-2695 GCA_041496525.1 Dehalococcoidia bacterium | reverse complement strand
TGGCACGCCGCGAGGCGCCGCCGCCGGCACCACCTTCAACCCCCACCTTGCAGCGTCCGTCACGGATCCCACGGCGGGCGCAGCCTCAGACTTCCACGTCACGTTCAACCTGGACAAGGGCGACGTAAACTTCGCCGCCGTCGTCATCTATATGCCCAGCGCCTGGCAGGGCACACCGGCCGCGGCTATCCCAATCAACGCGCCGGTGGGGACGCTGGACGCTCACGCCACTCTTGGCCTGCTCAACGGCGCCTGCAACAGCACCTTTCCGGCCTCCTTTGACCTGAGGAACGCCTCCACGGATGCCAGTGACACCGTTTCCTTCTTCGACTTGAATGGCGACCGCATACAGGACTTCGCGCAGGACCGCGACGGTAACGGCGTGCTGGACGGCATCGACCACCGGCCGGACTTCGATAGCCGTATCCTGCCCGGCTTGCACGAGATAGCTCGTTCAACGGGCATCGCCTATGTGGCCGGTATCCCTATCCTCCTCCAGTTCCTGGTGTTCGCGCCGGGCACGGTCATCTTCCCGGGCCTGACCGGAGACCAGGCGCTGGGTTTCCCCACCGTCACTCTCCTTGAGAACATCGGCGACCCGGCCGCTATCCCGGCGCCCTTCGTCATCACCGACTTCTGCACGCCGTTGACTACGCAACTCACCTTCTTCGGCATGACACCGGACGGCCAGCACACGCTCTTCCGCAACCCGGCGCAGGCGGGCACGTACACATTCACCACGGTGGCCCTGGGCCAGCCGGACGCGGACGCGGATGGCATTGAGAACTCACTGGACACGTGTCCACTCGTCCCGAACGCCGGCGACCCGCGGGTACAGAACAGCGGCGACGTGGACGGCGACGGCCTGGACGCGGCCTGCGACCCGAACGACTCGTTGACGGACAACGTCTTCGGCGATGTGGAATGCAACGGCGCGCTGGGCATCGGCGATGCGCAGAAGATCGTGCGGAAGCTCATCGGTTTGCCGGTGCACCAGGAGACTCTCTGCGCGCAGATCGGCGCGACCCTCGGCTCAGGTGATATCTTTGGCGACGTAGACTGCGGCGGCACACTGAACATCGGCGATGCGCAGAAGATCGCGCGGAAGCTCATCGGCCTGTCCGTCAATCAGGCGCAGGGCTGCACGCCCATCGGCCGGCTGGAGTTGGGCACGAACTCGGATCAGGACCTGGACGGTTACCTCAACCGCCAGGACAACTGCCCGCTGATACCAAACGGGCAGGGTCCCGGCCAGGACAATCAGCACGATTCCGATAGGGACCTCATCGGCAACGCCTGCGACCCCAATCCCACAACGCCAGACGGCGCAAGCACACCGTCCATCACCACCTCTGACGTCCACATTGCGGATTGAGCGCGTAATCCTTATATAGCCAGACGTCTGGGCAAGGGTTGCTCTCGCGCCCTCACCGCTTGTCGCCGACTGGTGAATATTGGGTAGTTTCGCTGGAATCTGACCGCTAACACGTAGATGAGCCACGGCCCCTTAACTTAAAATCAACTTGCCATGACAGAAGATGCCCTGCGCGGTGTGGACGAATCGCTTGCGGTCCGCGTGGCGGCGCTCTCCCCCGGCGGCCAGCGCTGGCTGAAGACGGCCATCCAGGCGATCCGCAGCATAGACCCGGCCCCACCGCGCGCGTTGCGTTCCGATGACGCGCGTGACACGCGAGCCGGCTTCCTGCCCGCCGCACCGGAAGAGGCAGGCCGTCCGGCCGCCAACCTGGAAGACGTGATCACTGGCAAAGCCGACCTGCGTGACCAGATGTCGTCCTATCCGGAACTCGGACAGGAGCTGGACGGCCTGGCGGACATCATCGACCTCCTGCGCGAGGCCGGTAAGCGCCGCCGCAAGAAGGGTGAGGATATCCTGCGGGAAGAGATCCTGGGCGAAGGCCGCAACCGGCCGAAGAAGAAGAAGCCGGCAGACGAAGAAGAGGACGACGAGGAGGTCTAGCCTCCGTCCGCGCCCTCCCCGCGCAGCTCCAGTTGCACCGCCGCCACCTGCGCCCCCAGCACATGCGTCCCGCTGTCCACGAAGATCACGTTCCCCGTCACCATGCGCGACATATCGCTCGCCAGGAAGACTGCCGTGTTGCCCACGTCCTCCAGACCAATGTTCTCTCGCAGAGGTGACGCTTCCTCGATCCACCGTCGCAGCGAGCTTATCCCCTTGACTGCGCTGGCGGAGAGGGTGCGCACGGGACCCGCGGAGATGGCGTTTACCCTGATCTTGCTGGGGCCCAGCTCCACCGCCAGGTATTTCACGCCAGTCTCCAGCGCCGCCTTCGCCGCCGCCATTGCGCTGTAGCCGGGCACCGCGCGCTCCACGGCGTTGTACGTCAGCGTCATAATGCTGCCACCGCCCGCAACCTCCATCAGCGGCGCCGCCGAACGGGAGACCGCGTTCAGGGAGTAGGCGCTCACCTCCATCGCCAGCTTGTAGCCCTCGCGCGATATCTGCGAGAACGGGCGGTTCAGGTCGTCCCGGTCCGCGTAGGCGATGCAGTGGGCCAGCGCGTCCAGCCCGCCCCACTCATCGCGGATGTTCGCAAACAGCTTGTCCACCGAGGCGTCCTCGCGCACGTCGCAGGGGTAGATCAGGAAGCTCTCCGCCTTGCCCAGCGTGGAGATCAGATCGCGCACGTTCTTCTCAATGCGTCCGCGCGGCTCG
>JBGQEU010000272.1:0-2736 GCA_041496525.1 Dehalococcoidia bacterium | reverse complement strand
TCCTGAGCGGCAAACCCGCCCTTCGACGGAGCCACCTCTGCGCGCGAAGGAATCTGGGGGGAGGAGCGCCCCCCCGGTGCGCCGGTCCACCGATGGCCGGCAAGAGCAAGGCCGCGCTGGTCGCCCGATGGCCGCCACCAGGCGATTCGTGCTGCCCAGATGGCGTGCCTGTGCTAGCATGCGCAGTGCCGTCGCTGCCCGGGAGATCCACATGGAACCGATCAACCTCCACGACTACGAAAATCTGGCCCGCCAGACGCTGCCCGGCCAGGCGTTCGATTTCATCGCCGGCGGCGCCGAGGACGAGGTCACGCTGAACGCCAACCGGACGGCCTGGCAGCGCCTCCAGCTGCTGCCGCGGGTGCTCATGGATGTCTCCAACGTGAACACGTCGGCGAGCGTGCTGGGCCGGCGCATCGCTCTGCCGGTCCTGCTGGCGCCGGTGGCGCTGCAGCGGCTGGCCCACCCCGAGGGCGAGCTGGCAGTGGCGCGCGCCGCCGCGGCTGCCGGTACGGTCCAGGTCCTGAGCACCATGTCCAGCTACACCATGGAGGACGTAGCCGCGGCCGCCACCGGGCCGAAGTGGTTCCAGCTCTACTGCTATCGCGACAAAGAGCTGACCCGGAGGCTGGTGCAGCGGGCACAGGCGCAGGGCTTCGAGGCGCTGTGCCTCACCGTCGACCTACCCCGCCTGGGCCGCCGTGAGCGCGACCTGCGCAACGCCATGGAGTTCCCGCCGGACGTCGTCCCGATGAACCTTGTGACCGAGGTCGACCCGCAAAGCGTTCCACCGGAGTCCAGAGGCACGCAACTGGAGGCGTTCACGGCCAGCCTCCTGAACCTGAGCTGGGAGATCATCCCCTCGCTCACCTGGGCGGACGTCGACTGGCTGCGCTCTCTGACCTCGATGCCGCTGGTACTGAAGGGGATTCTCGCTCCGGAAGACGCCCGGATCGCCCTCGATCACGGCGTGGCGGCCATCATCGTGTCGAACCACGGCGGCCGCCAGCTCGATGGCGTCCCAGCGGCGATCGATGTGCTGCCGGAGATCGTCGAGGCTGTGCAGGGCCGCGCGGAGGTGCTGGTGGACGGCGGCGTCCGCCGCGGCACGGACGTGCTCAAGGCGCTGGCGCTGGGCGCCCGCGCGGTGCTCATCGGCCGGCCCTACCTGTGGGGCCTGGCCACCGGCGGCGAGGCGGGCGTGGCCCGCGTGCTGGCGCTGCTGCGGGCCGAGTTCGAGATGGCGATGGCGCTGGCCGGCTGCCGCTCGGTCTCCGAGGTCACTCGAGCCCTGGTACGCGGCCCCTAGACCACATCAGGGGAACGTCCACACCTCGAGCTGGTGACGGACGCGTCCGGTGAACCGCCTGTCTAAGTCCCGAAAGAAGTCGCGCGCCCAGCGCTCGTAGTCAAGAAGACAGGCCTGCAGGAGGTCGTCGGGTATCTCCCACGTCCACGAATGGGCACGGGCCCGGGTCTCCACCAGGTCCTGAGCGGGCGTGCGTATTACGTCCTCTTCGTACACAGTCTCGACACGGACCGTCGCGCCCGTCCCCTCGAGGGCCTCGTCGATCTCTTCCGGGTCCGGCCGATGACGGCGCTGGAAGCCACGGGCGGCCAGCAGCTCACTCCACTTCTGGTTGCCGCTCTCCAGGGCGCCAAAGTCGCTGTCCTCGTAGTGCTCCATAAGCACGCCGCCGGGCTCGATCACCCTCTGTAACTCCCGCAGGGCGGCCCGCCAGCCCGGTATAAGGTGAAATACGTGCACCGCCACCGCCGCGCGAAAACTCCGTGCCCGAACCGGCAGGCGCGCAGCGTCGGCCAGCATCAGGTCCGGCGGCTCGTGCTGTGGCCCCAGCTGATCCCGCAGGCGCGCCAGCATCCGCGGCGAGATGTCGAGGCCACAGACCCGAATCCCGCGCTCCGCCAGCGGCCGCGCCATCCGCCCCGTGCCGACGCCGATCTCCAGCACCCGGCCGGCGCCCAGGCGATGTAGCTCTGCCAGCATGGCGTCCGTCACATGCGCCTGCGCTTCCGGCCGCAGGGCGCGGGTGGCGTCGTAGATGTCGGCGGCGCGATCGAAGCTGATACTGTCGCTCATAAGCGTGCTGCCGGTCCGGGGTGCCTAGCCGTGGCGCACGAACCGCACGTGCCGGCGAGTACGCATCGCCTTGGCATCGGCCGGAACGATGCTGATGGAACCATCCGTCTCCAGCACCGCCATCCGCACGTCCTTCACCTCCGCCACGCCGTGCTCCCGGATGGCCATCAGAACCTCCTCCTTGTCCAGACCCTCCTTACGCAGGTGCTCCTCCACGAACTTACCGTTGTGGATCAGCAGAGTCGGCGTTCCCTCCACCGCTCCCTTCAGGAAGGGGATGCGTTCCCGGGCAAAGGCCAAGCCATAGTTCACTGTGATGAGGACGGCGGCCGCGATGAGCCCGCCGGTCACGGAGGTGTCCGGCCCCACCATCGCGTTCTGCACCGCATTAGCGATCAGTAGGATCACCACCAGGTCGAACGGGGTCATCTGACCCAGTTCCCGCTTGCCGGCCAGACGCAGCCCGATCAGCAACGCGGCGTACACGATGGCCGTGCGGGCGACGATGCTCCAGCCGCTTATCTCCAGGTCAAACATGGACGTTATCGCCGCTCAGAATGACAGCCTGCGTCGCGCCTGTCCACTACCCACTACCCCGGCCAGTCCCCTTCGAATACGAACTCTGCGTCGCCGGA
>JBGQEU010000271.1:0-2761 GCA_041496525.1 Dehalococcoidia bacterium | reverse complement strand
GCCGTTCGTCCGCGGGCCGCCGGTCCGAGCTGATGCTGGAGTTGGTGGGCCTCGTCGCGCTGGGCTTCGTGGTCGGGGCCTACGGCACGATCATCGGCGCGGGCGGCGGGTTCGTGCTTGTCCCTGTCCTCCTCCTCATCTACCCCGGCTCCGGCCCGGAGGACGTCACCGCCGTCTCCCTGGCCGTCGTCTGCGCTAACGCCACGTCCGGCTCCATCGCCTACGCCCGCCAACGCCGCATCGATTACCTGACCGGCGCCATCTTTGTTGCCGCGTCCGTGCCCGGAGTCATCGCCGGCGCCATCACCGTCCATTTTGTGCCGGAGCGCGTCTTCAGCAGCGTGTTCGGCGTCATGCTGCTGGCAGTCGCGGCCTTCTCGGTGCGCGGCGGCTCCCAGACCATCCGGCCGCCGGAGACCGGCCGTGGCGTGCTGGTCCGCCGTATGGTCGATCCCGACGGACGTGTCTATCGCTACGCCTACCGTGTTTGGCGGGGCGTCCTTCTCAGCGCGGGCGTGGGCTTCGTGTCCAGCCTCTTCGGGATCGGCGGGGGCGTCATCCATGTGCCGGCCATGATCATCCTCTTGCACGTACCCGTTCAGTACGCCGTTGCCACGTCCCACTTCATCCTGGCGTTCATGTCCGCGGGCGCCACGATCATCCACGCCTTCGACGGTAGCCTCGGCGGCGACGCGCTCGTCAGAGCGGCCGCGCTGGCTGCGGGCGCTGTTCCAGGTGCTCAGCTGGGCGCTTTCCTGGCGCACCGCATCCGCGGCCGGCAGGTGCTGCAACTGCTGGCCGTGGCCATCGTGGTGCTCGGCGTGAGGCTGCTGGTCAAGGGGTTGGCCGGTGTGTGACTCATTGATTGGCAAGCTCTCAGGGCAATCTGTCGCGAGGTGGGGTGCCGGACTAGTCGAACCGGCGTAGCAGGCCCAGGGCGGGGCATCGATCAATCATCGGGCGCCTCGCCGAGTCTGCGGCGCGGCTCGCTATTGCGCACAAACCACACCTCGGCGGCCAGAATCAATATCACCAGGAAGAACCCGATGAATACGAGGCCCCCGCGCGCGCTTATGCCCTCGACGATGCGTGCGCCGGCCGCGCTCTGCGGGGGTACTACGGGCGGCAGGCTGTTGGAGCTGATGTACTGAGTCGTTTCGGCGGAGGTAACGTTGAGGACGGATGCGCTGTCCGGCGTGCCGGCAGACGTGGAGCCGGGAGGCGAAGCGGCTGACAGCGCAGCCTGGCCGGGACGGCCCGCATCGCTCGAGCCCACGACGGAAGCGACAGACAGCAATAGCGCGGCAGGGAGGGCGATCCCGGCGCCGGGCAGCAATCGCCGGGCGGAAGCAGGCCAGCGGGGTCGCAATGTCGACACCAGCCGCCGGGCGGCCGGCCAGGGCCGGGCGACTACGGGCAGGAGGCCGGGCGCCGCCGGTGGCCTCTCCGGGAGCCGCCAGTCCCAGTCGGCGTCCAACTGGCCACGGTAACCGATGATCGTCTTCATCCAAGGTCTCCTGATCGAGGCTGATTAGTGAGGCGATTATGCGCTGGCCGGCTGATTATCGTCAACCGATGTAATGGTTGAGGGAGATGTGACTAGTCCGGGCGCGCAGCGGATACGGGCGCCGGGCCCCAGTTGCCGAACACGCCGTCCAGGACGATGGCCAGACCGGTGATGGCCGTGAGCATCACGCCGCTGCCGGCGGACAGTGATACGCCGGGCTCCGCCTCTACGCCCCAGAAGGCGTCGGCCCAGTCATAAATGCCTACGGCTGCAATCAGCGCTCCCGCCGTAATCGCCAATGCGGCCGCCACCGGGCCGTTAATCAGGCGATAGGCGGCGCCCAATATGACGGCGAGTAACGCCAGCGCGGCGACCAGGGTGATAATGCCGTCGCCCTCGACGCCCGTTGTCGTGACGTCAGCAGCGCCGCCGGACACCCTGACCCACGGCAGCAGCGCGGAGACGACCACCAGTGCGACGAGGACGAGTCCGGCCAGATGAGCCGGCCGCCACTTATGATACCAATCCATCGGACGCGCCTTCTGGCTGTCCAATTCTAACAAGCAGTCGGATTCGGTATCGTGCCGGTAGGCAAGGATGGTCCGGCTGGGTCGAACGGTGCCGAAATTCGGTCGCGGGCCGGCTCATGCAGGAACCGACTACCTTGCTCCGGAAGCCTCTCGTGTTCATACCAGCGGTAACCCACGCCGCAATTATACCGGCGCTGGTGTCTGGCATGCACGGAAAGAGAACTCAACTGCGCTCTGTGCCGCTTCCGCGTCCGATTAGTCTTGTTACGCATCGCCCAGGCTCGAGTTCAGCCTCCGCCGCCTTATGCAGCCGTAGGTCGGCCGCGAAGGCCCGGCTGCGGCAGAAGCTAGTATGTCCATAATGGTGTGCTGAAGGAGGAGCACAGTGCGACCTGTCGTTCTGGGTGCTCGCGGCCAGTTTGCTGGGGTTGGCCTGCGCCGGTGGCGGCAAGAGTACATCGAGCCCCCCGGCCACGCCCAGTCCCTCGCCACCATTCGGACTGCAGTCGAAGATCGTGGCCAACGCGGACCGCCCCACCGCTTTGGCGTTCGCACCGGACGGCCGCGTGTTCCTGAGCGAGAAGCACGACTGGCGGCGCTGCTGGCGCGGGAATAGCGCCTGAAAACGCGAGCAATTCTGAGAAATACTTCGCCTGCCTAATTTCTTTTTGCCGGCAAGTGTGATATAGACTGGCGTGACTGCGGCAGAGGTGACATAATGCCG
>JBGQEU010000270.1:0-2763 GCA_041496525.1 Dehalococcoidia bacterium | reverse complement strand
CGACGAGACCGGGCTGATGATCGGCAATTCCCGCGTGACGATGGCTTTTCCGGGGCGGGAGGAGGGAAGAGGCAAAGGAGAGCACCGAGGCAGCACGAGAAATCTGACGCCGATCACGCGGACGCTGACGCAGGAGAGGATGACGGCATACTCGGAGGACTCCGCCAACGCCCTGCGGGGACAGTCCATCCACGTGCAGCCGGAGGCGGCGAAAGCGGCGGGCTTCGCGGCCACCGTCGCGCAGGGGCTGATGGCCGCGGACTACATATCGGAGATGATGACGGGCGTGCTGGGGAAGGAATGGTTCGCCTACGCCGATCTCTCACTGGCATTCCTGCGGCCGGCGCTCTGCGGCGATACGCTGACGGCGAGCGGCCGGCTGGCGCAGGCTGTGCCGGAAGGCGCGGTGGTGCGCCGGGTGTACGACGTGTGGTGCCAGAACCAGGCGGGCGAGGAGGTGGCGGCGGGGACAGCGAGTTCCCTGGTGATGCCCGCCCACTAGCGCCACGGCGGCCTGTGGGGCAGAACCCCACGCCCCGTTCTTCCACCCACCTGACAGACACGTCGCAGCCCCGGAACTACAATTCTTGGGCAAAAGGAGGGTGCCATGTGGACGATAAGGCTGCGGATTGGCGCACCCGAGGCCCTGACGCTGGTCAGCATCCTCGCCGCCGTGGGTCTGTCAGCGACCGCGATCGCTTATGACTGGACGTTCGCGCTGGTACCCGGCATGACTTACCTCCTCGCCAGCGTTGGCGCCTACGTGCTTTACGGGCAACTGGCCAGGGAGCGGGCGCAGGCGCAGGAAGCGGCGGCCGGCGTGATCAGCTTTCGAGTAGTGGAGACGCGCGGCGTCTGTCCCCTCGGCCACCAGACGGGCGATGTCGTCAGCGTTGGCGCCGGCGGCGCCGTCAGCCCGGTGCTTTGTCACGAGGCGGAGACGGTCTTGGCGCTGGCCGCAGGGTCAACGGAAGGCGAGCCGGCGAAAGAGTGGTGCTGCCCAGTCTACGAGCACATGCTCGTGTTCCGGCGGGAGACAGCGGCCGCGTAACGCCTCCAGGCGCCGCCGCAGCTCCCACAACAACCAAACGAGACAGTCCATCACCGGCCCCCGGCCCCAAGGATCCGCGTGGCGATACTTGCCAAAGTCGATTCAGTTTATATAGTATCGGTCTGCTTGCCCCATCGCCGCGCCCGCTTATGATAGCGAGACGGATACGCGCCACGGATCAGACAGTCAGCAGCAGAAGGAGGGCCACATGGCTGATTACGCTCGCCCAGAATCGCTCGTTTCCACGCAGTGGGTAGCCGACAATCTCAAGAACCCGAAGGTGCGCTTGATCGAGGTTGACGTCGACACCGCGGCGTACGATACGGGCCACATCCCCGGCGCTGTGGGCTGGAACTGGAAGACGGACCTGGAGACGCAGGTGATGCGCAACATCGCCGACAAATCGGGGATCGAGAACCTGCTCTCGCAGGCCGGCGCCGACAAAGACACCACGGTCGTGGTGTACGGCGACAACAATAACTGGTTCGCGGCGTACGCGCTGTGGGTGCTGGAGTACTACGGGCTCCCCAACGTCAAGCTGATGAACGGCGGCCGCAAGAAGTGGGTGGAAGAAGGACGGCCGATGGCGACGGACGCGCCCAGCCACCCGCGCACCAGCTTCAAGGTGGGCGCACCGCAGGACAGCATCAGGGCGCTGCGCGACCAGGTCCTGGAGCAACTGGGAAAGAAGAACGTGGCGCTCGTGGACGTGCGCTCGCCACGCGAGTACTCGGGCGAGCTGCTGGCGCCGGACAACCTGCCGCAGGAGGGTTCGCAGCGCGGCGGTCACATCCCGGGCGCCAGGAACATCGTCTGGTCGCAGGCGGTGAACGAGGACGGCACGTTCAAGTCGCCGGAGGAGCTGAAGCAGCTCTACCAGAGCCAGGGCGTGACACCGGATAAGGGCGTCATCGCCTACTGCCGCATCGGCGAGCGCTCGGCCCACACCTGGTTCGTGCTAACGCATCTCCTGGGCTATCCGGACGTCCGCAACTACGACGGGTCCTGGACGGAATGGGGCTCGCTCGTGGGCGTGCCGGTCGAGAAGTAGGCGGGATCCGCGAGCAACGGGGCGAGGCATCCGCCTGAGGCGGACAAAGTCGCCTCGCCCCGCCATCGGCGGGCCGCCAGCTAGTGACTCGCCGCTGCGGCTCTGGTATATTGCGCCTTGTCTGGCCGCTTCTCTTGCTCCCGTGGCCACAGGCCGGACCGGACGGGACTCCTTGCTTGGCGTAATGAGTGGCTGACACCAACGGCGAAACACAATCCGCCCTGGCGGACATCCGTGTCCTCGATCTGGCAGGTGAGATCGGGCAGTACTGCACGAAGTTGCTGGCGGACCTCGGTGCGGACGTAATCAAGGTCGAGCCGCCCGGCGGCGATCCCGTGCGGGCTCTGCCGCCTCTCCTGCATGACGACCCCGGCGCCCAGCGCAGCCTCTACTGGCTCAACCTGAACACGAACAAGCGCAGCATCACCGTGGACCTCCAGCATCCCGGCGGGCGGAAGCTGTTCGAGCGGCTGGTGGCGACGGCGGACGTCGTGGTCGAGAGCTTCCAGCCGGGGTTCCTCGACAGTCTGGGTCTCGGCCATGAGGCTCTCTGCCGGCTCAAGTCCGACATCATCCTCACCTCGATCACGGGGTTCGGGCAGACGGGGCCGCACGCCCGCTACAAGGCGCCGGACATCGTGGGGGTGGCCATGGGCGGCGT
>JBGQEU010000269.1:0-2773 GCA_041496525.1 Dehalococcoidia bacterium | reverse complement strand
CCTGGCCTTCGGCTGGTGATCTCGTATCGCGCGCCTTCGCCATCAATTCGTATCGCCCCTTCCGAAAGAGTAGAGTCCCCGTGGCCTCTACGGGGACTCCGTGGCGAGTTGGCGCCAGAAGGGGGGTGCGGCGTTGTCAACTCTTCCGTGAATATCATGCGGGCGGGCCGGCAGCGCCGCACGGGCTCAGTGGCCCCTAGCAGCCGGGACTTTCGGCCCTACCTGCGGATGGCGCACTGGCCTGTGTGCGGCCCGAGAAGACTCGCTGAGGCTACCGGCCGGGACGGCCGTCCCGGTCACGAGGCGGCGGTGAGGGGCGGATGGCTTCCAGTTCGTCCTCCAGGCCCATGACGATCACGCGCTCGCCTTCCGCCAGTAGTGCGTCGCTGGGCGGGCCGACCACGAGTTCTCCAGAGGTCTTCTGAAGGCCGAGGACGACGATGGTGCGGCAGTCGTGGAGGACATCGTGGATGGTCTTACCGGCCAGCTCGGAGCCGGCGGTGACGTCGATCTCCGCCAGGATCGGCATGCCCTCCCGCCCCGCGGCGAGCGTGTCGATGAACTCGACGACCATCGGTTGCAGCGCCGAGAGCGCCATCTGCTTGCCAGCGATCACATAGGGCGAGAAGACACGGTCTGCGCCGGCGCGCAGCATGCGGGCTTCGCTCTCGGGATGGGCGGCCCGGGCCACGACCAGCAGGTTGGGGTTGAGCGCCTTGGCGGTCAGGGTGATAAAGGTGTTGCCGGCGTCGGAGTCGGAGGCGGCCAGCAGGCACCTGGCCCGTTCGACGCCGGCCTCGCGGATGACGGGGTCGCTCGTCGCGTCGCCGACAAGGAGGAGCCAGCCCCGGCGCTGCGCCCGCTCGATGGCCTCCGGATTGTTCTCTACGACAACGAAGGGGATGCGCCGCTCCCCGAACTCGTCGGCTATCTCCTCGCCCACGCGGCCGAACCCGCAGAGGATGTAGTGGTCTTTAAGGGCCTCAATTCGTCCCTTCATTCTCTGTACCCCCAGTAACATGCCCAGTTCGCCTTCGATCAGGAACTGGAAGACGGCCAGCAGCGCGTAGAAGATGGCGCCGACGCCGGCTATGGCGAAGAAGATCGTGAAGATGCGCCCGGCGTCGTCCAGCGGTTGCACTTCCCGGAAGCCGATGGTTGTCACTGTGATGACGGTCATGTAGAGGGCGTCGAGGAAGCCCCATCCTTCGATGACCATATAACCGGCGGTGCCGACGAGGGGCAGGAGCAAGAGCAGGAGTGCCGCCCTGATCAGGTTGGGAGGGAGCGAAGATGAGGTGGCCCGAAGGTGGCGGAGCACGGGCGCCTGTTCAGGCGGCGCGGTCTCCCAGACGCTTGCGCTTCTGGGAGACGTAGTCCACCAGTATGTACTGGCCCAGCCGCTCCGGTGTGGTGTAGAAGACGCGGCCCTTGTTCATCTTGGCGATCTGGTTGACGAACTCTTTGAGGTAGTAGTTGCGGTCCAGCATGAAGGTGTTGATGACGATGCCCTTCTTTGTGCAGCGCTTTACTTCCTTCAGCGTCTCGCGAATGGTGATGGGGCTGGGCGGATAGGCGAAGTAGGACCGGCCGTGCTCCAGGTGGGCGGTCGGCTCCCCATCGGAGATCATGATGATCTGCTTGGTGGCGGCGCTGTGCTTGGCCAGCAGCTTTTGGGCCAGCATAAAGGCGTGGTGCATGTTGGTCCCCAGCACTGATTCGTCCCAGCGCACGTACGGTAGCTCCTCCGGCTTTAGCTCACGAGCGTAAGCGGAGAACCCCAGGATGTACAGGGTGTCCTTGGGGAACTGGGTGCGGATGAGGTTGTTGAGGGCCAGGGCCACCTTCTTGGCCGCCTGGAAGCTGCCGCGCAAGGCCATGGACCAGGATAGGTCCAGCATCATGACGGTGGCGGTGGTGGTTAACGTCTCGGAGCGGTAGACCTGGAAGTCGTCCTGCTGGAGGCGCACGGGCACCTGCGGGCCTTCGCGGAAGATGCCGTTCATGATCGTTTCGCCCAGGTTGAGGTGGAAGGGGTCGCCGAATTCGTAGGGCTTGGAGTCGTCGGCGCGCTCTCCGCCCAGGCCCTTATCACGCTGCGGGTGCTTGCCGTACGCGGATTTCTTGAGCTGGGCGTAGATCTCGCCCAGCGCCGTCTCGCCTATCTTGCGCACGCCGCGCGGGGTCAGCTCCCACTGGTTGCCCTTGCGGCGGATGTACCCCGCCTTCTCCAGGACCTCCAGGAAGTCCTTTAGCTGCTTCAGCGTCTGGTAGGCCTCTTCGCCCAGGAGCTCGCGCAACTTCTCTTCGTCGATGTCGTCGAGGGTGCCGCCGTACTGGGTGCGCTCGAGCTGCTTTTCCAGGTCATCCATGCCCTGGAGGTCTCCCATCAGGTCCATGGCCTGGAGCAGGTCCAGTTCTTCGTCGCCGCGGAAGGGGTACTGGTTCTGCAGGTCTCGCGTGGGGGCGATGATGTCCAGGTTGATCGCCAGTTCCTGCAGTTCGCGTTGGAGCTCCGGGTCGGCCACCTTCTCCATGAGCAGGTCCTGCAGCTGGCGGCGCATGTCGGCGGGCAGGCTGTCGAGCAGGTTCTGCATGTTCGCGATCTGCGACTGCATCTGCGCGATCAGCTCGTCGAGCGTCTGCGGCGGGTTGTCGCCGAAGAGGTCGCCGTACTTATTCATGAAGCCGTTGAAGTCGGGCTCGCCGCCGGCCATCTTCTCGGACAGCATGGCGTTGAGGTCCTTCATCATCTGCTTCATTCGGGCCATGT
>JBGQEU010000268.1:0-2773 GCA_041496525.1 Dehalococcoidia bacterium | reverse complement strand
CGCCCGCCACGGCGCGGATGCCGGCCGCCTCCAGGGCCCGGCGGCCGCCGCCGTCCACGTTCGGGTCGGGGTCGCCGGCGGCGTAGTGCACCTCCGCGACGCCGGCGGCGATGATGGCCTCCGTGCAGGGCGGCGTGCGGCCCTGGTGGCAGCAGGGCTCCAGCGTGACGTACATCGTGGCGCCGCGGGCCCGCTCCCCCGCCTGCTGTAGCGCGATGACCTCGCCGTGCGCCCCCGGCGGCGGCTGCGTTACGCCCTCGCCGACGATAGACCCGTCGGCGGCCACGATGACAGCGCCAACGGCCGGGTTAGGGGAGGTGGGCGCGGGGGCGTTCCGGGCCAGTTCCAGGGCGCGCTGCATGTAGTCCACGGGCGTATGATAGCGCAACCTCAGCGGCCGCGGACCGGCGGGAGACCTAGTCTGGGATGACCGGCGCCGGTTGCCGGGCCGCCGCCGGCCTCGCCGGCCGGTTCCTGTCGACGCCCACCCTGGGCACGATGCGGTCCAGCCACGCCGGGAACCACCAGTTGGCGCTGCCCATCAGCTGCATCACGGACGGCACCAGGATGAGCCGGACGATGGTGGCGTCCACGAAGATGGCCGTCGCCAGCCCGATGCCGAACTCCTTCACCACCCGCTGATCGCTCAGAGCGAAGCTCAGGAACACAGCGATCATAATGGCCGCCGCCGCCGAGATGACCCGCGTCGTCAGGGAGAGCCCGCGCGCCACGGACTCGGTGTTGTCGCCGGTGCGCAGGTACTCCTCGCGGATCCGGCCCACCAGGAAGACCTCGTAGTCCATGGAGAGGCCGAAGAGCACGGCGAACAGCATCATCGGCAGGAAGGCCTCGATCGGCCCCTCGCGGTGGACGCCCACGATGTTGCCCAGCCAGCCCCACTGGAAGATCGCCACCATGACGCCGAAAGCGGCCCCGATCGACAGCAGGTTCATCGCCGCCGCTTTCAAGGCCACCACGACTGAGCGGAAGACCGCCATCAACAGCAGAAAGCTCAGCCCGATGACGGCGCCGAAGAACAGCGGCAGCCCCGCTGAGATCTTGTCACCTACATCGATCACCAGCGCCGTCGTGCCCCCGACCAGCGCTTGCCCGCTGCTGCCGTTGAACGACTGATGGACCATCGTGCGCAGCCGGTGCACCAGGTCCGCCGTCTCCTGGGCCTGCGGTTCCGTGCTGGGGAAGACGGTGATGACGGCGGCTGAACGGTCCTGGTTGAAGGTGGGCGGGGAGACGCCGGCCACGCCGTCCACGCCTTTGAGCGCCGCCGGCAGCTGCTCCACCTTCGTGGCGGCCGCCGCGTCGTTGACGGCAAAGCCGACGATGATCGGCGCGTTGAACCCCGGCCCAAAGCCGCGGGACAGCAGGTCGTAGGATCGCCGCGATGTGTAAGAGGGTGGGTTGTTGCCGGCGTCGGAGGTGCCCAGGCGCATGGCCAGCACGGGAGCGGCCAGCCCCAGGAGGATGACCAGGGACCCGGTCAGGAACAGCACCGGCGCCCGCTGCACCATCCGGCTCAGCCGGTACCCCAGGCCGGTCTCGCTGTCGTGCACAGGCGCGGCCAGCCCCGGCAGCCGCCAGCGGTCGATGTGTCTGGCGGCGATGCGCAGGATAGCCGGCAGGACAAAGACGGCCACCAGCACGGACAGCGCGACGAACAGGGCGGCCGCCGCGCCGACGTATCCCACGAAAGGTATGCCGACGGCAAACAAACCAAGCAGGGCGATGACCACCGTGGAACCGGCGAAGACCACCGAACGCCCGGCGGTGGCCGACGCTTGGACGATCGCCTCCTCCACCGACAGCTTGTTCGCCAGCGCCTCCCGGAAGCGGGTGACGATGAGCAGCGCATAGTCGATCCCGACGCCGATCCCGACCATGGCCGTGAACTCCGATGTAAACGACGGCATCGTCACCAGCGACGTGCCCACGCCCAGGAGGAAGAAGCCGGAGGCCAGCGCCAGCAGGGCCGTGATGATGGGCAGCCCCATGGCGACGACGGAGCCAAAGGCGACGAGCAGGATGATGACGGCGGTGGCCAGGCCGATGGCCTCTGTGCTCTCGGGCGGCCTTCGCTCCGCGCGCCAGACGATGGCGCCGCCGGCCTCCACCTGGAAGTCAGGGGTAGAGGACTGCTGGCGCAGGTCCATGAGCGCGCTTGCGCTGGGCTTGTCCAGGTGGAATGCCGTCTTGGAGTACTGGACGCTGATGCGGGCGATGGTCCTGTCCGGAGAGATGGCGCCCGGCGTTTCGTACGGGGAAGAGACTCCGACCACGTCAGGCAGCGCGGCCAGCTCCGCCAGGAGCGACTGCACCCGCGACTGCACCTGCGGGTCGTCCAGGCCGGCCGGCGCCGACACGACGATCGTCGCCGCTTCGCCCGCCCGGCCCGGGAAGCGCTCCTGCAACATGTCTGTTAACTGCTGGGCCTCCGCGCCGGGCAGGTTGAAGGCGTCGCCGTACTCGCCGTGCCCGGCGATATACGCCGCCGCTAGCGCGGTCAGGATCACGGCCGCCCCGGCCAGCGGCAACCAGGGGTGGCGCGAGGCGAAGCGCGGCCAGCGGTCGAACAGGAACGAGCGCTTGATTGTCGGTGCGCCGTCAGGCAAGCGGGCCTCCTCCCTCATCCCCTCCCCCGCCATGACTATCTTCGAGTGCGCTCGGGACGATGTGAGGCGGCGCGTGAACGGCGGACAATGGACAGATGGATAGCGGGCGGCGCACCTTCTGAACGTAGCATGGGCTCTCTTTTGGG
>JBGQEU010000267.1:0-2792 GCA_041496525.1 Dehalococcoidia bacterium | reverse complement strand
TCCGGCGGCGCGATTTACGGCGACACAGTGATACCGGCGGACGAAGAGACGATGCCTGCCCCGCGCAGCTACTATGGTCTGCACAAATACGCCGCCGAGGAGCTGGTGCGGGCCTCAGGCCTCTCGCATGCCATCCTGCGGCCGTCCAACGTCTACGGCCCGCGGCAGCGCGCCGACGCCGAGGGTGGAGTCGTCGCCATCTTCCACAGCCGGTTGAGGGCCGGCCAGCCGCTCCAGATTCACGGGGCCGGCCGCCAGACCCGCGACTTCGTCCACGTCAGCGATGTGACCTCGGCCGTGGTCGCCGCGCTGTCTGTCGAGGATGACGTGCTGTGGAACGTGGCCAGCGGGGAGGCGACGACGATCATGGAGCTGGCCCAGCGGATGGCCGCGGAGATGGGGCGCGAACTCACGATCGACTACGGCCCGTCGCGACCGGGCGATGTCCAGAACTCGCTGCTGAGCCCGGCCAGGCTGCTGGCAACAGGCCTGTGGGCGCCGCCGCTTACCCTGAGGCAGGGGTTGGCGCGCCTGTTCCGCGAGCCCGAGCGGACGCCCGCTGTGCCTTCCTGAAGGGCCGCACGCGCGGGAGTTAAGGCGCCGCTTCCCGGGAGCAGGTATTACTGCGGGGGCAAGAAGGGCATTACCTGCTGCGGCGTAACGACGAAGACATCTTCCCCAATGCCAACGCCCATGGCAAATATCTTTATGACGGCGGCCTGTACGCCGGGATTTTTCAGGATGGCATCGGTGACCGCGTAGTTGTCATAGTGGCTGATCGTCACTATCCCACCGTTGCCGAAACCCCAGTGATTGTCGCCAACGCCGCTCACTTTGCCCACCGCAGCCGTCAGTTCGTTAAAGGCGGCGATTGCTGCGCCTGGGCCCGCGGCGACTGGCGGGGTGCTGACCTGTCGCCAGGTGATTACTCGCATCATGGGGTGGCCTCCTTCTGCTGCTCGACTCGTGTGCTGTGCATTGTGTGGCTGGGCCGAGCGGTTGTCAAGGCGCCGCGCCGCAGCAACGACGAGGGCGAGCGCGCACGTTGACGGGCGGCGATGGCCGGCGACGACCGTTAGCGGCTGAACGCCAGCACCGGATGCAACTCGATACCGTTGGGAGCGACGCCGGTCTGCCCGTGGGGGAAGTCGAAGAACCCGACGCCGGTGATGGTAGCTGTCCCGCTCAGGTGGGTGAATTCCGACGAATGCGGCTGACCGAAGGCTGCAACGAGCGCCGCCCGCGCCGCCCGCATCTCAGGGGCGTGCGCTGACGCGACTGCGCCGGCGCAATTGTCGGCGTCGGGGAACTCCACAATCATCGTCGCAGACGGGTCGCCCGGCTCGGCTATTACGAGATGGGCATCGCGGTCATCTTCCAGCTTGAACTCCACCAACTCAGCGGTGACGGTGAACACGGTTAGCTCGGTCGTGGCGATACGGGAGGTCTCCGGCAGGAACGCCGGGGCCGGAAGGCCACTTAGCACGGCCACGCTGGACTGAGCGGGGGTGAAGTTAACGCTGCCCGCGTCTTGATCGCTGAGCGTCTTGACGGGCCAGCGCTCTGTGCCACAGTGAATGCCTACGGGGACTGAAGATGACGTTGGGGCCCCACTCGCCGGGGTGAGGGTGAGTGTGCCGGTGTCGGTGATTCTGACCGGTGACGCGGGAGTACCGGAAGGCGAGACTTTGTCGCTGCTACAGCCCGCCGTCGTCAGGGCGAGTACAAAGAGCGCGCCGCAGAGTGGCCGTAGGTGTCCGATTGGATGTCTACTGAATGACAATATCCGCCCGCGCCAGCAGCGCGGCCGGCAGGTCAACCAGCTTCGCGCGCAGGTACTCGCCCAGGCTCTTGGCCTGCGGGTCCGTCCGCGTGGAGGACGAGACGCCCTCGCCCAGCAGCCCGGCGACCACGAAGTTGAGCGCCCGCAGGTTCGGGAACTCGTATCGCCGCACCTCCAGGTCGCGCGCCTCCGCTACCAGCTCCTTGAACCGCCCCACCGTCAGGTAGTCCGCCAGCCAGGCGTAGCCGCCGTCGCTGCGCGCCCAGATGCCGACGTTGGCGTTGCCGCCCTTGTCGCCGGAGCGAGCGCCGAAGACAGCGCCCAGCGGCGCGCGCGTGGTGGGGCCGCCCGGTCCGCCTGAGGCGGATGCGCGGGGCCCCGCAGCGGGCTGCACCGGCTCGCCGGCCTCTGACAGCACCGGTGGGACGTGCACCCGGGAGCCGTCGTGCGCCACCACCACCTGGTCGATGGCGTCCGCCGCGACGAGCGCCGGCCAGTAGACGCCGAATGTGCTCTCCGATGACAGCCCGGACGCCATGTGGAAGCCCGGGTAGTTCGCCAGCGCCATCTCCACGACCTTGCCGGAGAACTCGCGGCCGACTTTGCGCGGGTCCTTGTCCTTCACGGTGACCCGCAGGGTAGCGCTGGCCTCCTCGTTCGACGCCGGGTCCTCCCGGTCGGTGCGGGTCAGGGTCACGGTCACCTCGTCGAAGCGCTTCTTGCCGCCCAGCTCGGCGAACAGCGTCTCCTCGGCCAGCTTCGCCTTCTCCTCGATGTCCAGCCCGGTGAGGACGAAGGTCATCGTGTTGCGAAAGCCGCCGAGGTAGTTGATGCACACCTTCGTCGTGGCCGGGGCCGGCTCGCCCCGCACGCCGGTCACCAGCACCCGGTTGGGGGCCTGCTGCTCCAGGTGGATGGTATCGAACCGGGCCACCACGTCCGGGTTCAGGTAGCGCTCGCCGGCGATCTCGTACAGCAGCTGCGCCGTGACGGTGCCGACGGAGACCAG
>JBGQEU010000266.1:0-2807 GCA_041496525.1 Dehalococcoidia bacterium | reverse complement strand
GCAGCCGGGTGCAGCTGCCGCGGGGGACCCACTAGCTACACATCGCACACTTGCTTGACTTGCGGCGAAGGGCCACCTTACAATGCTCTGCACAACCCCAACAGCGAACGGCTGCGATGGGGAGTAGTAGGGGTCACCCGCTCTCAGAGAGCCGGGGGAAGGTGAAAGCCCGGCAGCGTCAAGCCTCGAACTCGCCCCGGAGCCATCGGACTGAACGTGGCGGCAGGGGCTCCGCCTTGCCCCAGTAGGTCTGGTCGGGTTTCGCCCGTTACAGCGGTTCGAGAGTCCCCGCCTGAGGCGGGGAAACAAGGGTGGTACCGCGAGACACAACGTCCCGTCCCTTTTGGGGCGGGATTTGCTATTGGTTGAGGAGAGCGAAGGGCAGGAGCGATGGTGACGACCGAGAAGCAGTTGACGAGCCGGATAGTCTACCAGGGCTATCAGCGGGCGCCCGCCCGCGCCTACCTGCGCGCCATGGGCCTGACCGATGAGGACATCAACAAGCCCATCATCGGCGTCACCAGCTCCTGGAACGAGGCGACGCCCTGCAACGTGCACCTGAACCGGCTGGCCGGCTGGGCCAAGCAGGGCGTCCGCGCCGGCGGCGGCACCCCCCGCGAGTTCACCACGATCGCCGTGACGGACGGCATCGCCATGGGCTACGAGGGCATGAAGGCCTCGCTGGTCAGCCGCGAGGTGATCGCCGACTCCATCGAGCTGATGGTCTTCGCCCACGGCTACGACGGCCTCGTCGGCGTCGCCGGCTGCGACAAGAGCATCCCGGGGACGATGATGGCGATGGCGCGCCTCAACGTCCCGTCCGTCTTCCTCTACGGCGGTACGATCATGCCCGGCCGCTGGCGGGACCACGACGTCACGATCCAGGACGTCTTCGAAGGTGTGGGGGCGGTCGACGCCGGCCGCATGACGGAGCAGGAACTGCACGATCTGGAGTGCGCCGCCTGCCCCGGCGAGGGGTCCTGCGGCGGTATGTACACGGCGAACACGATGGCCTGCGCCAGCGAGGCGCTGGGCATGGCGCTGCCGTTCAGCGGCACGATGCCGGCGGCCGCCAAAGAGCGCATGGAGATGTGCCGGTGGGCCGGCAGCCGATTGATGCACCTGCTGGAGCAGGGCATCCGGCCCCGCGATATCCTCACGCGCAAAGCCTTCGAGAACGCCATCGCCGTCGTGGTGGCCATCGGCGGCTCCACCAACGCCGCGCTGCACCTGCCGGCCCTGGCCCACGAGGCGGGCGTCGAGGTGACGCTGGACGACTTCGACACCATCGCGCGGCGGGTGCCGCACATCGCCGACATGCGGCCGGGTGGTCGCTTCGTGCAGTCCGACCTGCACCAGGCCGGCGGCACGCCCCGCGTCCTGAAGGAGCTGCTGGACGCGGGCATCATCCACGGCGACGTGTTGACCGTGACCGGAAAGACGATGGCGGAAAACCTGGCCGGCATCACCTTCGCGGAGGGCGGCCAGGTGATCACGCCGACGGAGCGGCCCCTGGAGCCCACCGGAACTATGGTGGTTCTCAAGGGCAACCTGGCGGTGGAAGGCAGCGTCATGAAGACCAGCGGCGTCCACAAGGAGCGGTTCAGCGGTCCCGCCCGTGTCTTCGACTGCGAGGAGGACTGCTTCCAGGCCGCGTCCCGGCGAGAGATCAGGTCCGGCGATGTGGTCGTCATCCGCTACGAGGGGCCGCGCGGCGGCCCCGGCATGCGGGAGATGCTGGCGGTGACAGCGGCGCTGGCCGGCCAGGGGTTGGGCGAGGAGGTGGCGCTGATTACGGACGGCCGCTTCTCCGGCGCCACGCGCGGCTTCAGCGTGGGCCACGTGGCCCCGGAAGCCGCCGTTGGTGGGCCCATCGCTATCCTGCAAGACGGCGACACCATCACTCTAGACATTCCCCAGAGGCTGATACGGGTGGAGTTGAGCGAGGAGGAGATACAGCGGCGACTTGGCCAGTGGACAGCACCGGCCCCCAGATACACGACGGGGGCGCTGGCCAAGTACGCCCGTCTGGTATCGTCGGCAGCCCGCGGCGCCGTGTGCAGCTAGGAAATCGATAAAGTCCGGCGCCGCCAGGACGGGTCTTGCCGCATCAATCAGCTACAAAAGGAGCCCAGCAATGGAACCGAATCAGGAACTAACCGGCGCGCAGATGGTGATGGAAGCCTTCCTCCGCGAAGGTGTAGACACCATCTTCGGGGTGCCGGGCGGCGCCAACCTGCCCCTCTACGACGCGCTGCCCCAGTACCACCCGCGCATCAAGCACTACCTGGTGAAGCACGAGCAGTGCGCCGCCCACGCGGCCGACGCCTACGCCCGCGTGACGGGCAAGGCTGGCGTCTGCTTCGGCACCTCCGGACCCGGGGCCACGAACCTGGTCACCGGCATCGCCAACGCCTGGATGGACTCGGTGCCGCTGGTCTGCGTCACCGGCCAGGTGATCAGCGCCCTCATCGGCCGCGACGGCTTCCAGGAGGCGGACATCCAGGGGATCACGATCCCCATCACGAAGCACAGCGAGTTGGTGCGGGACGTGAACGAGATCCCACGGGCCATGCAGGAGGCGTTCTTCATCGCCACCACCGGCCGTCCCGGCCCGGTCCTCGTGGACATCCCGCGTGACGTCTTCCAGCAGAAGGGCCAGTTCGTCTGGAAGGACAAGGTGGAGCTGCGCGGCTACAAGCCGTTCCGGTACGCCGACCCGAATGAGATCGCCAAGGCCGCCGAGCTGATCGAGCAGTCTGAGCGTCCAGTCATCATCTCCGGGCACGGCGTCATCCTCTCCCGCG
>JBGQEU010000265.1:0-2815 GCA_041496525.1 Dehalococcoidia bacterium | reverse complement strand
CTGCGGCGGGGCCAGGCAACCCGAACGGGCAGCGGCCGTGATGAACCGGTATAACCGCTAGAACCAGGGTAGGGGCGGTTCGCCAGCCGCCCCTACCCTGCGCGTCTGGTAACATATCCTCGCCGGGGGCCCCGAAATCGGTTCGGGGCCCCTAAAGGCGTTGTAGCTCGCCACTGCACATGGAATTAACAGAACTCATCTCGACAATCGAAAACGTCCCTTCCTTCCAGCGCCTGCGCGAGGACCTCCGCCGGCGCGATTCACGCCACACTATCGGCATCGCCGAGGGGGCTAAAGCCGCCGCCCTCACCGCCATTGCCCGCGACTGGCCGGGCCCGGTCGTGGTGGTCGCGCCGCGGCCGCAGCGGGCCGAAGCCCTGGCGGAGCAGCTTGCCGTCTGGCTGGGCGAGCCCGGCCGCGTGCTCCTCTTCCCCGAGCGCGATGCGCTCCCTTACGAGCGCCTGGCGCCCGGCCGCGAGACGATCCGCGACCGGCTGCGCTCCGTCTTCGCCCTCGCTGCGGGCGATCGCCAGTTCATCGTGTCCTCCGCCGTCGCACTCGCCCAGCACACCCTCTCGCCGGAGGATCTCAGCCGGGCGACCATCTCGCTGCAGACCGGCCAGCGCCTCGACATCGATCCGTTCCTCCGCCATCTGGGACAGCTCGGCTACTCCGTGGAGCCGCTGGTCCAGGAGGCGGGCGAGGCCAGCCGCCGCGGCGGCATCATCGACGTCTTTCCACCCGCGTCTGACCTGCCCATCCGCATCGAACTCACGGGCCGCCAGGTGGAGAGCCTCCGCCTCTTCGACCCCGCTACTCAGCGCCGGGTGAGCGCCATCGAGGCCGCCATCGTCGGCCCCGCCCAGGAGCTGTTGGTGGCGCACGCCCAGACGGGCATCGCCGCCCTGCGCGGCCTCGATTACTCCGGCTGCTCGCCGGAGCTCCGGGAGCGCTTCCAGGAGGAGCTCTCCCTGCTCAAAGACGGGCTCACCTTCCGGGACCGGCACTACTACGTCTCTTTCCTGGCGGCGGCCGTTCTGCTGGATCACGCGCCGCCGGACGCGCTGCTCGTCCTCGACGAGGAGAGCGACCTGGAAGCAGCCACCGAGGAGGCCCACCAGCAGGCGGACGCCAGCCGGACGGACCTGGAGGAACGAGGCGACATCCCGCGTGGATTGCCCTCACCGCTGGCGCCCTGGTCCCGCCTGCGTGAGGCCTTCGGCCGCTCGCCGCACGTGATTAGCCTATCGCGCTGGGCCACGGGCGAGGAGCCCGGCGCCGCCCGGCTGCCCTTCTCCGTCCCCGGCGCTTACGGCGGCCAGCTCCGCAAGCTGGTCGATGAGACGGTGGCCGAGGCGCGCCGCGGCCGCCGGTTCGTTATCGTCTCCCAGCAGGCGCCGCGGCTGGCTGAGCTTTTCACCGAAGAGGACATGCCGGTCGCCATCAGGCGCTCCGTGGACGTCGCCCCTTCCGGCCTCACTCTCCTCCACGGATTCCTGCCGGAGGGCTGGAAGCTGGCCGAGAACGGCACCGACGTCACCCTGCTTACCGACACGGAGATCTTCGGTTTCAAGAAGCAACGCCGCCCGGCTGCACCGAAATCCATTAACCGCGAGGCCTTCCTGGCCGGCCTCTCGCCCGGTTCTTATGTCGTGCACGTGGACCACGGCATCGCCCGCTTCGCCGGCCTTGTCCACATGGCCGTTGACGGCCACGAGCGCGAGTACCTGGAGCTTCACTACGCCGAGGGCGATAAACTGTTCGTCCCCACCGACCAGCTCGACCGCGTCAGCCGCTACGTGGGCCCCTCCGACCGCGAGCCGCACCCCACCCGCCTCGGCAGCGGCGACTGGCAGCGGGCCAAGCAGCGTGTGCGCAAGGCCGTACGAGCGCTGGCCAGAGACCTTCTCGCCCTCTACGCCGCGCGAGAGGCGCTGCCCGGCTACGCCTACCCGGCGGACACCGCCTGGCAGGCCGAACTCGAAGCGTCGTTCCCCTACGTGGAGACACCAGACCAGGCAGCGGCCATCACCGCCGTGAAGCGCGACCTGGAGACGGCGCGCCCCATGGACAGGCTCATCTGCGGCGACGTCGGATACGGGAAGACGGAGGTCGCCATCCGGGCGGCCTTCAAGGTCGTGATGGACGGCCGGCAGGTGGCCATGCTCGTGCCCACCACGGTGCTGGCGCAGCAGCACTACGAGACCTTCCGGGAGAGGTTGGGCGCCTTCCCCATGCGCGTCGAAGTCCTGTCCCGCTTCCGCTCCGACGCGGAGCAGCGCCAGGTCGTGGAAGGCCTGGCCGCCGGCGGCGTGGACATCGTGATCGGCACGCACCGGCTCGTCCAGAAGGACGTCAGCTTCCACGACCTGGGCCTCGTCATTATCGACGAGGAGCAGCGCTTTGGCGTCGCCCACAAGGAGCACCTGAAGAAGATGCGGCGCGAGGTGGACGCCCTGACGCTCTCTGCCACACCCATCCCGCGCACCCTGTACATGGCGCTCGGCGGCATCCGCGACATGTCGACGATGGAGACCCCGCCGGAAGAGCGCCTGCCCATCAAGACCTACGTGTCGGAGTTCGACGAGCACCTGGTGCGCGAGGCCATTTTGCGCGAGCTGGAGCGCGGCGGCCAGGTGTACTTCGTGCACAACCGCGTGCACAACATCGAGATGATCGCGGCCAAGGTCCGGGAGATCGCGCCCGAGGCGAGTGTGAGCGTGGGTCACGGCCAGATGGACGAGCGGGATCTGGAGCGGGTCATGCAGGAGTTCGTACAGGGGAAGACGGACGTGCTGGTCTGCACGACGATCAT
>JBGQEU010000264.1:0-2849 GCA_041496525.1 Dehalococcoidia bacterium | reverse complement strand
CCACGCCGGACGCGCGGCTGGGGTTGCCGGAGGTTAGCCTCGGCTACATCCCCTCGGCCGGCGGCACGCAGACGCTTCCCCGGCACGTATCCCCCGGCCTGGCCCTGCACATGATCCTCACCGGCGACCCCATCGACGCCGAGACGGCGTACCGGGGCGGCCTGGTGCAGCGGATCGTGCGGCGCAAGCGGCTGTACGCCGAAGCGGAATCGCTGGCCCGCACGATCATCGCCAGACCGGCCGCGGCCGTGGCCCTGGCCAAGCGGGCGATTATCGATGGGCTGGAGTTGCCGCTGGACCAGGCGCTGGGCCTCGAATCGCGTCTGGTGGCCCGGGCGCTGGCCACGGCGGAGGCGCAGACGGGCCTGCGCGACGCGGTTGCCACGGGTGGGGCCCGACGGCCGTGACCGCGCGGCTTGTCAGGCTGCTGCGCCCGGGGAAGTACGTTCGCTGGGCATGGGGCATCGGGCTGGGCCTGCCCATCGTTCTGGGCCTGGTGCTGGTGCTGCTCATCGTGATATCGCTGGTTACCGGCGGCTACGAGCCGCCGAAACTGCTGGTGGCCGGCCCGGTCGACGGCTTCCCGACGGATATGCCCCGCCACTACGAAAACGAACGGTTCTGGATGGTCCACCTGAAGTCGGACGAGTTCGTGGCGCTGTACGACCGTGACCCGTTGTCCAAGTGCACGATCGCCTGGCGGCCCGAGTACGAGCTGATGGGCAGGACCGGCTGGTTCCGCGACTCCTGCCTCGGGTCCAGCTACGACGTGTCCGGGCGCTGCTTCGAAGGCCCGTGCCAGCGCGGGCTGGACCGTCTGCGTGTCACGATCGAGGGGTCGAGCGTGTACGTGAACCTGAGCGAGATTGCGGCCGGGCCTGTTCCGGACGCCGGCGAGCAGCCGGAGAACCCGGCGCAGTGAGGCTTCGGGGCCACCAGGGAGGCATGAATGAATACGTCTGAATTCTTGATGATCGCGGCGTCTCTGGTCCCGGACCGTACAGCGATGGTCTGCGGGAGCGCGAGCCGGACGTTTGCCGAGATGCAGGAACGCGTCAACCGGCTGGCCAACGCCCTCCAGGTCCTGGGCGTCAGCAAAGGGGACAACGTGGCCGTGATGGCCCTCAACTCCATGCAGTACGTGGAGATCTACTACGCCTGCGCCAAGCTGGGCGCCGTCTTCGTGCCGCTGAACTACCGGGCCAAGCGGGAAGAGATCTCCTATATGTGCAACAACGCGGAGACGGCCGTCCTCTTTGTGGGCGAGCGCTATCTCGAGCTGGCCGCCGCCATCCGGCCGGAGCTGAAGACGGTGAACCACATGATCTGCATCGATGCCCGGCCGGAGGGGATGACCGCCTACGAAGACGCTATCTCCCGGCACGATCCGGACGAGATATTCACCGACGTCCAGGACGCGGACCCGACGATCATCATCTACACCAGCGGCACGACGGCGCTGCCCAAGGGCGTGGTGCTCACCTACCTGGGCCTGTCTGTCTACGTGACGAACACTGTGGAGCCGGCCGACCCGGGCGCGGAGAACGTGGACGTCCTGCTGGTCTCCGTGCCGTTCTACCACGTGGCCGGCGCCACGACGATGCTATCGTCGGTCTGGGGCGGCCGCAAGATGGTGGTCCTGCCGCAGTTCGACCCGGGCGCCTGGCTGGAGGCGGTGCAGACCCACGGCGTGACGCACAGCTTTGTCGTCCCCACCATGCTCAGGCGCATCATGGAGCACCCGGACTTCGACAAGTTCGACCTGAGTTCGTTGAAGCTCGTGGCGTACGGCGCCGCACCAATGCCCTATGAGGTGGTGACGAAGGCCGTCCAGAAGTTCCGGTGCGGGCTCATGAACGCCTACGGGCAGACCGAAAGCACGTCCTCGCTGACGTACCTGGGCCCCGCGGACCACATCATCCCGGACGCGCCGCCGGAGGAGCGAGAGCGGGCGCTGCACCGGCTGCGCTCCGTGGGCCGGGCGATGGAAGACGTGGCAGTGGCGATCATGGACCCGCAGGGCAACGTCCTGCCGGCCGGCCAGGAGGGCGAAATCGTGGCGCAGGGCGCGCGCGTGATGTCCGGCTATCTGGGGCGCAAGGAGGAGACGTCCGAGGCGATCCGCGGTGGCTGGCTGCACACCGGTGACGTGGGCTGGATAGACGAGGATGGCTATCTGTATATCACCGGCCGCACGAAAGACCTGATCATCCGCGGCGGCGAGAACATAGCGCCCGGGGAGATCGAGGGCGTGCTGCAGGAGCACCCGGCTGTGGAAGACGCGGCGGTTATCGGCGTGCCGGACGTGGAGTGGGGCGAGGAAGTGAAGGCAATCGTCGTGCTCAGCCCGGGGCAGAAGGCATCCGAGGACGAGCTGACGGCCTTCGTCAAGGGACGGCTGGCCAGCTATAAGGCGCCGAAGTACTACACGTTTGTGGATGACCTGCCCCGCAATTACGTGGGCAAGGTGCTGAAGACGGACCTGCGCAAGCAATACGGGGAGGCCAAGAGCGGCGCCTAAGCGAAAGTATGCTCGCCGGCGACGGCGGGAACGCGGGGCCGGTCAGCCGGCCGTCGCCGGTCAGCCGGCCGGGGCGGCATCTGCTCCGGCGCCCGCCGCGACGCCAGCGCCGGAGCGGCGCGATATCTCCTGGACCGGACTCATCGGCGGGCTGCTCGGCGTGGGACTGTTCGGCTTCTTGACCGTCGGCATCCTGATCGACCCGGGAGACGGCTCCCGCCTGTGGGCGGTTTTGTTCGGCGCGGTAGGGACTGCCGGCCAGCGCTGTACCTCAATTCGCAGGTTGTTCTTGCAGAAGGGCATCGCTCCCCAGATCGCGGAAAGGCTG
>JBGQEU010000263.1:0-2849 GCA_041496525.1 Dehalococcoidia bacterium | reverse complement strand
CTCTACCACGACGTTTACGAGACGCTGGGCTTCGACCACGCCCAGGGCGACCCCGAGGGTGACGACGTCCGCCTGGCCGGCCTCCGCGTCCTGCGCTTCTTCGACGTGCTGGCGCCCGAGCACGAGTTCTCGCGAGGCGAGCGGTTCTGCACGGAGTTCGCGCTGACCCTCGACGACTCGCGGCCCTATACGACGCGCGAGTACTTCCGCCTGATGGGCCAGGCGATGGCGCCAGTCGCCCAGCGGGAAGGCATACTGACCGCCGCCGCCAAGCACGGCGTGCCCGTCTACTGCCCCGCCTTTGGCGACAGCGTCCACGGGCTGGCCGTGGCCGAGGCCCGCCTGCGCGGCCAGCGCCTCACCTTCGACATCATCGCCGACGTTCTGGAGATGGTGCACCTCTCGATCACCGCCAAGAAGAGCGGCGTCATCTACGTCGGCGGGGGCACCCCCAAGAACTTCATCCAGCAGTCCGGCGCCGCCTGCTATCTTTACGACCGCGACCCGCCCGGCCACAGCTACGGCATCCAGGTCACCATGGACCAGCCGCAGTGGGGCGGCCTCTCCGGCTGCACGTTCGAGGAGGCTCAGTCCTGGCGCAAGATCGCCCCCGATGCCCGATTCGTTACCGTCTACGCCGAGGCCACGATCGCCATGCCCCTGATCGTCAGCGCCCTGGCCGAGGGCTCTCGCGACGCCATCACCGCCCGCCAGCTGCCCGCGCTCGATTGGGAGTTCACGCAGGAGCAGGTAGCGCGCGTTTCATCCCGCCAGCCCCGCTAGTTCAGAAGGAGAAGGACAAATGGGCCACCCAAATGAGGACCTGTTGCGGAAAGGATATGATGCCTTCAGCCGCGGCGACCTGGACGCGCTCCCGCTCGCCGACGACATCGTCTTCCACATCCCCGGCGAGAGCCCCATGGCCGGCGACTACAAGGGCAAGGAGAAAGTGTTCGCCTTCCTGGGGCAGGTCATGGAGCGGACGGACGGCAGCTTCCGGCTGGAGGTGCACGACCTGGCCGCCAGCAACGACCACGCCGTCGGCCTCACCAACCACCGTGGCCGTCGCAACGGGAAGTCCGTGGCGTACAACAGCGTGCACGTCTGGCACGTCAAGGACGGGAAGCTGGCGGAGATGTTCGAGTTCCCGGAGCAGCCCGCCTTCGATGACTTCTGGGCGTGAGGGCGCGTCCCGGGCCCGTTCGCCTGGAGCCTGCCTGCCTTGAGCGCGGCCCAGCGGCCCCGGCATCCGTTCGCCCTGAGCTTGTCGAAGGGCTTCGGCCCCCCAATCCCTTTGTCCGGAGCCTGCCTTGAGCGAGGCCGAAGGGTCGAAGAGCCCCGTGTCCGTGCGCGCCGAGAACGGAGGGCTTCGACAAGCTCAGCCGGAACGGGAGGGAAGTCATGACTGACGAGCGTTTCTTCCCGTCCCGCAACTTCGCGGCGCTGCCGCCGGAGTACAGCGACTACGCCCGCTCCCGCGTCGTCGTCCTGCCCGTGCCGTACGACTCCACGGCCTCCGGCTGGGTCGGCTCGCGTGAGGGGCCCGGTGCCATCATCGAAGCCTCCATGAACATGGAGCTGTACGACATCGGCATCGGTTGCGAGCCGTACCGCGTTGGCATCAACACCCTGCCGGACGTGGCCGTTCACACAGGCAATCCGCAGGCGATGGCTGAGCGCATCGAGGAGATCGTCGGCGAGCTGATCGACGGCGGCAAGTTCGTAGTCACGCTGGGCGGCGAACACACGGTGGCCGTCGGCGCCGCGCGGGCCCACGCCAAGCGCACGCCCGGACTCTCAGTGCTGGCCTTCGACGCCCACGCCGACATGCGAGACGAGTACCTGGACTCGCCGTACAACCACGCCTGCACGCTGCGCCGCATCTCCGAGGCAGTCCTTCCTGAAGGAAGGATCGTCCAGGTGGGGCTGCGCAGCGCCGAGCGCGAGGAGCACGAGTACATCCGCGCGCAGGGGCTGCGCTTCCACGGCCCGCGCGAGTTCCGGGCCCTGGGGCCGGAGGGTGTGGCGGCGCTGCTTTCGGACAGCGTTTATGTGACGTTCGACCTGGACGCCTTCGACTCGTCGGTCGTCTCCGCCGTGGGGACGCCGGAGCCGGGCGGGCTGCACTGGGACGAGGTGAGCGACCTGCTGGAGACGGTGGCGCGGCAGCGCCGGATAGTGGGCTTCGACGTGACGGAGCTGGCGCCGTCGCTGGGCCCGCGCGCCAACGCCCAGCTGGCGGCCAAGCTGGCGTACCGCATCATCGGGCTGGCGCTGCGGGAGTACGGGCCGCCGCTACGCCATCCCCGTCCGCACCTCCCGCATCTGCGCCACGTGGTCGCGGGCGTGCTCGACCTGCCGCTCGGCGCGGCTGCGGACGGTGACGGGCCCGATCTCGGGGTGGATCCCGGCGCGGGCCCACTGCTCTTCGGACAGGTTCTCGAGCTGGTAGGCGAGCCCGGTCCAGAACGCCCGTAGCGCCGTCAGCGCCCGCTGGGGGTCGTCCTGGCGGTATCGGCGCTCGATGGCCCACGAGTCCTGGTCGTACGGCACGAGCGTCGGGTTCTCTTCCTCGACCAGTCGCCGCACCCGCACCCCCTCCTCGCTGACACCATCGCGCAGGTGGCAGACGATCTCCAGCAGCGACCAGCCGTCCTTGCCTGGGCGGCGGCGCATCGCCTCGTCGCTCAGCCCCCGGCAGGCGGCGTCCACGCCGTCGGGGACACGGCGCAGCGCGGCGATGATCTCTTCGCGGTCCATGGGTGGCATTATAGCGTGGCAGACGCGCGCAGTTGCTGCGTGCTGCTCCGCTCATGGTTCGACAGGCTCACCACAAGCGGAAGCTTGTG
>JBGQEU010000262.1:0-2889 GCA_041496525.1 Dehalococcoidia bacterium | reverse complement strand
CCGCCTGCCCGCCGGGCCCGCCGTGTAACTTCCGGTGATGGATGGCGTTCCCGTATATTAGAAGCTGGCGGCCCTTCCGAGGAAGGGCGCCGGGGGGTGTCGTAGTGAGCTACAAGCGGATAAGCGACTACGGGGTCATCGGTGATATGCACTCCGCCGCTCTCGTATCCACCGACGGCTCGATAGACTGGCTCTGCTTCCCCCGTTTCGATTCCCCCAGCGTCTTCGCGGCTGTGCTGGACGACCGCCAAGGCGGGCGGTTCCAGATCCGGCCGGCGGCGCCCGCGTTCCGGTCCAAGCAGCAATACCTGCCCGACAGCAACGTCCTCGTCACTAAGTTCCAGGCCGGCTCCAGCAGCGTTCTCTTGACCGACTTCATGCCCATCTCCGATGACATCACAGCCTGCGACAACCAGGTCGTCCGCCTGCTGCGCTGTGAGAAGGGCAGCATGGAGATGGACTTGCACTTCGAGCCGCGGCTGGACTACGCCCGCGGTCACACGGAGCTCAGGGTGGCGGACCGCTGCGCGGTGGGAAGACACGGCGACGATTGCCTGAGCCTCTCCTCCAGTGTGCCCCTACAGGCGGCGGAGGGCGCGGCCACCTCTCGCTTCCGGCTTGGCGAGGGGGACTGGGCGGCGTTCCTGGTCTCGTGGCAGCAGAGCTCGCCGCCGCCCATAGAACAGTACGACGTACACGGGCGGCTGGGCCAGACGGAGGCGTTCTGGCGGTTCGTGGCGCACGACTGGCACTACACGGGGCGCTGGAAGAGCGTCGTCCGGCGCTCGATGCTCGCCCTGCACCTCCTGCTGTACGTGCCGACAGGCGCCGTCTGCGCCGCCGTCACCACGTCCCTGCCGGAGGCCATCGGCGGCCTGCGCAACTGGGATTACCGCTTCACCTGGCTGCGGGACGCCGCTTTCACAATGGACGTCTTCCACCGCCTGGGGCACACCTCGTACACCCGCCACTTCATCCAGTGGCTCAGCAATCTGGCCATCTGCGGCGAGGGCGGCAACGAAGTGCGGTCGCTCTACAGCATTGTGGACGGGGCCAACCCAGGGGCGTTGCGCGAGTACACGCTGGACCACCTGGAGGGCTACCGGGAATCGCGCCCGGTGCGAGTGGGGAACGCGGCTTTCGACCAGTTCCAGCTTGACGTCTTCGGCGAGGTAGTGCTGGCCTTCGACTCTTATCACAGGGCGGGCGGCGTCATCGACGATAACCTCTGGTCACTAACAGAGTGCCTGGTGGAGGCGGCCGTGCGCCGGTGGCGGGAGCCAGACCTGGGCATCTGGGAGTTCCGCACGGAGCCCCGGCACTTCACGTACTCCAAGCTCATGGCCTGGGTGGCTGTGGACCGCGGCCTGCGCCTGGCGCGCGCCCTTCAGCGGCCGGTGGACTTCGAGCGCTGGCGCCGGACGCGGGAGGAGATACGGCGCGACATCCTGGAGAATGGCTGGAACCAGAAGCGGGCGTCCTTCGTGCAGTACTTCGGGGCGGAGAGCCTGGACGCCAGCCTCCTCTTCCTCCCCATGGTCGGCTTCCTGCCGGCCGCAGACCCGCGCATGACCGCCACGATCGACGCCGTCTGGAAGGAGCTGGGCGAGGACGGCCTGATCCGCCGCTACATCCCGGAGCGCGCCGAGGACGGGCTGCCCGGCGAGGAAGGCACGTTCACGATGTGCAGCCTCTGGCTGGCCGGCAGCCTCGTGGCCGCGGGCCGCCTGACGGAGGCGCAGGCGCTTTTCGAGAAGGTTGTCTCCATGGGGAACCACGCCGGCCTCTATTCGGAGATGCTGGACCCGGCGACCGGCGAGTACCTGGGCAACTACCCGCAGGCCTTCACGCACATCGCCCTCATCCACACCGCCCGCAACCTGGACCGGGCGCTGAAGGGGCAGGAGACCGGCAAAGTGGTGGCAGCTTAGACGCCACTGAAGGCCAGAGGTTGGTCTTTCAGCAGCCTGTTAGGTGCGCCGAAGCCACGGCCTCTAACCACGCCAGCCGAAGGGCGCGATGCCCCTACCAAAACACACGCTACACTATCAATAGTCTTATCAGCTCTCTTATTAACTTTAGTGCGCCCGCGCGTTGACCCGGCGCCGGGCGGCGGTTACACTTCTACCGGTACTCACCATGACCAAGAACTACTACGGCATCCTGGGTGTCAAACGGGACGCCTCGCAGAAGGAGATCAAGCAGGCGTACCGGCGGCTGGCGCGCAAGCACCACCCGGACGTCAACCCCGGCGACAAGTCCGCCGAGGCGCGGTTCAAGGAGATTAACCGCGCCCACGAGGTGCTATCCGACCCCGCCAATCGCGCCAAGTACGACCGCTACGGCGACCAGTGGGAGCAGGCCGAGGCGTTCGAGAAGGCGCGGGCCCACGCTGGCGCGGGCCGCGGAGGCGCCCAGACCTTCCAATTCGACATAGACGACCTCCTGCGCCGCCAGGGCGCGGCTACGGGCGGAGGCGGCTTCGGGAGCATCCTGGAGAACCTGTTCAGCGGTCCTTCCCACGGAAGGACGGGCCCGATGCGCGGACAGAACGTTGAGTATGCCACCGAGATCACCCTGGAGGAGGCCTACGCCGGCGCGGCGCGGCTGGTCCAGCTCCAGGGCTACGAGCCGTGCGCCACCTGCGGCGGCGGCGGCCAGATCGCCGGCGCCGTCTGCCACGCCTGCCAGGGCCAGGGCGTCGCCCCGCATCTCAAGCGCCTGGAGGTCAAGATACCGCCCGGCGCCCGCGACGGCACCCGCGTCCGCCTCGCCGGCGAAGGCCAGCCCGGCGCCGGCGGCCCCCGCGGCGACCTCTACGTCGTCGTGCGCGTGCGGCCGCACCCGCGCTTCGAGCGGCGCGGCGACGACCTCGTCGAGGAGGTGGGG
>JBGQEU010000261.1:0-2890 GCA_041496525.1 Dehalococcoidia bacterium | reverse complement strand
GAGATGGAGATGGGCGGCTTCGGCGTGCGGCGCGAAGACAAGAAGCAGATGTGGGAAGAGGCGACGCGAGAGTGCGTCAAGATGATGACTCAGACGCCGTACCAGGGCGTCGAAGGCGCTCACGTCGGCATGCCCGCGCGCAACGTCATCCCCAAACCGCTGCAGAAGCCGCACCCGCCGCTCTGGGTTGCAGCTTCGCGGCGGGAGACAACGATGGTGGCGGCCCGGCTGGGCATGGGCTCGCTCGGCTTCGCTTTCGAGACGCCGGACGAGGCCCAGGAGCGCGTGGCCAACTACTATCAGCTCGTCCGCGACGAGTGCTCCCCCATCGGCGCCGCCATTAACCCGGCGCTGGCCGTCCTCTCCATCCTCTCTTGCTTCGAGGCCGACGAGGAAGCCATCGAAAAGGGGATGGAGGGCGCCCAGTTCTTCGCCTACTCGCTGGGTTACTACTACAACCCCTTTACGGGCGGCAGCCACAAACCGGGCCAGGCCAACATCTACCGGCGCTTCCTGGACACGCCGCCGGAGCAGCGCTGGGGCCCCCTGGGCGAGGGGTTCCGCGGGTTCGGCGGCTTTCAGGGCGCCGCCGCGCCGGATGAGCCGAAGGACGAGGTAACGCGCGCCCTCTGGCGGGCCGCCCAGCGGGGGGGCTGCATCGGCAACCCGGAGTTCATCAAGGACACGCTGCGCAGGTACGAGGCGGCGCACCTGGACCTGATGATCTTCGTGGCCCAGTGCGGCGCCCGCCGGCACGAAGACGTCATGGACTCCATCTACCGCGCCGGCACGAAGGTCATCCCCGAATTCAAGGAGCGGCACCCCGAGCACCAGCGCTGGCGGGCGCAGCAATTGGAGGGCGTCGAGCATCCGGTGAATTCGTCGATCTGATGGCGCCTCCTTCCTCACCACCCCGGACGCGGTCAGCTGAAGCTACCAGCCTGCATTCTCCGGTCCTGCATCAGGGTCGGCGTTTCCCACACCGCAGTAATGTAGGTCGGGGTATGAAGACCCCGACTCCCGGCTGATCACGGCGTATGCCCTCCAGGTTAGAGCCTATCAAAGACCAATCGCTGCGGAAGTCGCTCGAGGAGGCGCAGTCCGCTCTCCGCAGCGGCGACTACGCGACCGTCGTCCACCACTCCTCGGACGCCTACATTGAGCTGTTGCGCCGTAAGCCGGAGCTGCTAAAGGGTCAGATGGCCCTGCGCTCGATCTTGTTCTTCCCGCGGCTGGGCGCCCGCCTCATCGTGGACGACGACGGCGCGCCGACCATCGTCTACGACCGCGATAGGTTCATCTTCTCCGAGGCGATCACCTACTTCGAGTTCGCCGTCGACTCGCTGATCAAGCAGGGGCTCTGATCCGCCAGGCCGCGGTTTCAGCGCGCCATCTTCTCGACGTAGCGGCGAAAGGCGGCGCTGGCCCTGCCTTTCAGGACGCCGCCGTGCCCGAAGCAGGCGGCATCGAACTCCAGCTCCGCGATCTTGCGCAGGCTGGCCTTCACCTGGGCCGGGTCCTCCGTAAACATCCCGGCCGGCGGTCCCAGCCTGCCCAGCATATGGCCGGCGGCGTCACCCACAAACAACACGCCGCCGTTCCCCGGCCGCAGGTAGGAGACGTGCCCCGCCGTGTGCCCGGGCGTGTGGACCGCCTTCAGCCCGCCCGCCAGCGGCAACTCCTCGCCGTCGCTCACCTCGTGGTCAATCGCTATCGGCTCCAACCGCGCGGGCGTGAGGCGCTTTAGCAGCGGCCACAGCAGCTTCCCCAGCATGCTCGCCGGGTTTGGCCCCGGCACCGGCTGCTCCCCTTTCGTTATCGGCGCGTCCAGCGGATGGACGTACACCCTGGCCTGCGTGGCCTGCACGAGGTCCGCCAGGCTGCCGGTGTGGTCCACGTGATGGTGCGTGACGGCGATGTGCTTCAGATCCGCCGGTTTTTGCCCGATGCGCTCGACGGCGCTGAGCAGCGTCCGCACCTGGCCGGGCAGCCCGGAGTCGATGAGCGTGAGGCCGTCCCCGCCCGTTAAGAGGAAGGCGTTGACGTACCCCATGCGGATCTTGATGGCATACACGCCCGGCAGTACTTCCTCAGCCATGGCTCTCTCCCTCCTGGATCACGCGCGCCGCCCGCCCGTCGAAGCATTTGAGCCGAGCCGGCGCGAGCGAGGGCGCCTGGGCATGACGCCTGCAACCTAGCAGCGCCCGGCTGCCGTGTCAATCGCCACCTCCGGCGCCACCTCTCCGGCCCACCCGTCACGACAGCAGCGGCAGCGCCCGTTGTAACGCCCGGCCCCCCTTGTTCGTCCTCACTTTCAGACGGACAGACTGTCCGTGAACCGATGCCATGACACTACCCGCTGAAATCAAGAGCCCAGCCCAGGCCGTTGGCGCCAAAATCGCCTACGTCCTGGTTGACGGCGAAGTCTGGTCGCCCGCCCTGGGCGTCGCCCTGCAGAACCTGGGCCTCCAGGTCATCACCTGCTCCCAGCTGCACGAGCTGTTCGACGCCACCCGCGAGCAGTCGGCTTCCCTCCTTGTGCTGGCTCAAGACAACGCTGCCTTCGCCGTACGCGCCTGCCGCGTGATCCGCGGCCTCCAGGACGTGCCGATGATGGTGGTGATGCCACGCGACGGCGACCTCATCCCGGTCCTGGACGCCGGCGCCGACGACGCCGTCGTCGCGCGCTTGGACGCCGCTGTCTTCGAGGCCCGCGTGCGCGCCCTGCTTCGTCGCGCTCAGCCCGCGACACGCAACGGCGGCACCGTGGTGATCCGCGATCTCGTGCTCGATTTCGACAAGTACCAGGTGCTCATGAACGGCGTCCCCGTCCCGCTGACGCCAACCGAGTTCCGCCTGCTGGCTGTCTTGGCGCAGCAAGCGGGACGAG
>JBGQEU010000260.1:0-2891 GCA_041496525.1 Dehalococcoidia bacterium | reverse complement strand
TCGTGCACAACCGCGTCCACAACATCGAGATGGTGGCCCAAAAGGTGCTCGACGCCGCCCCGGAGGCCACCGTCGCCATCGGCCACGGGCAGATGGACGAACACGAACTGGCGCGGGTGATGCAGGAGTTCGTGGACGGGCGCATCGATGTCCTGGTCTGCACCACGATCATCGAGTCCGGCCTGGACATCCCCAACGTCAACACCCTCATCATCAACCAGTCCGACAGGCTCGGCCTCGCCCAGCTCTACCAGCTGCGCGGCCGCGTGGGCCGCGGCGCCCACCGCGCCTACGCTTACCTGCTCTATGACCGCCGGGCCCGCATCACGGAGACGGCGAAGCAGCGCCTGCAGACGATCTTCGAGGCTACCGAGCTGGGCGCCGGCTTCCAGATCGCCCTCCGCGATCTGGAGATCCGCGGCGCCGGCAACCTGCTGGGCGCCGAGCAGAGTGGGTTCATGGCTGCCATCGGCTTCGACCTTTACGTCAAGCTGCTCTCCGGCGCGGTCGAGCACTTGCGGGCCCTGATGCGCGGCGAGACACCGCCGCCGGAGCGCGAGGGCCCGGACATTACGATCGACCTGCCCGTCTCCGCTCACCTGCCGCCTGCCTACGTGCCCGATCTGAACGTCAGGCTGAGCCTCTATCAGCGGCTTAGCGCGGCGCCGAATCCGGAGGCCGTCAGCATCATCGGGCAGGAGATGGCCGACCGGTTCGGCCCGCCGCCACCGCTGGCGCGCAACCTGCTCTACATCGTATCCCTGCGGGCGCTGGCCAGGCAGGCCGGCGTGCAATCGATCGCTACCGACGACAACGCCGCCACCATCAGGATGCGAGAGGGCGAAGGCCTGCCCCGAGCGGACCTGGAGGGTACGGTGCCAAAGGGCGTCCAGGTCGGTCACGCCCTCGTCAAGGTCGAGCTCAACGACGGCTGGCGCGAGCGCCTCCGCCAAACATTAGAGCATCTGGCGGCAGCCAGAGCCGCTCAGGCACCGGCACGGGCATAGTCAGCCAATTTCAGTCGAAAAAGGCATAACACCTAGCACAAGCGTGGTACGCCAGATTTAGAAAAGGCGTTCCAGCGGGTTGACAGGTGACCCGCTCAGGGGTTAGCCTTAGACCTTGTGAAGGAATTCACGCGACCTCGGGTCGGGGACCGCGTGGCCGACCAGGCGTCGCTAGCCCTAAACTCAGCCGTAAACCGCCTCGAACGAATACCCATCCTGGCGGTTATCCTTGCCATAGGGCTCACCGCCTTCCTCGCCATCGAGCCAAAGCAGAGCTGGCTCCTATTGCTCGTCTCAGGCCTCGCCGCTCTCGGCACCGACGCCATCGTCCGCACCCACCCGCGCGCCCGCTTCCAGCGTCTGGATGACACCGCCGTCTTCTTGTTCGTGCCAGTCCTCTTCACAATGGGGCTCGGCATCTTCCTCCAGGACGTCGCGCACGGTCACTGGACTATTGCCGCCGGTCTCCTGTCCGCCATCCCCTACTGGGCGATCCTGCGGGCCGAGTACGAGTCTATCGATCGCGCCTCGCCGAACTTCCAGCCGACCCGCCTCGTTCTCAACGCAGCCACCTACGTTACAGCCTTCCTTTTCTTCGCCGCCGTCTATCACTTCGACCTCAACCTGGTGACGGCCTCATTTGCCGCGGGGATCGTCAGCGTGCTCCTGGCGGTGGACATCCTGCGTGAGGAGGGGTTGGACACCACTCGCACCTTGATTTACGCCTCGGCGGTCGGCGTCCTTCTGGCGGAGGCCGCCTGGACCACACGCTTCCTGCCGCTGGAAGGAAGCGCCGCGGCCGTCTTCCTGCTCCTGTCCTTCTACCTGATGACCGGCCTCATGCACAACTACCTGGGCAACCGCCTGAACCTGAAGACCGCCGCCGAGTTTACGGCTGTCGCCCTGGCCGGCGTCGGCATCATCGCCCTCTCGCACGCCTACTAGGCGTCCGGCCGGCCCAACCCGCCACATCTGCCCTGATTCTCGTTCCTTGCTGCCCTCGTCGAGCGCGTGCTAGCATGAGCCTTGTCGGGGCGTAGCGCAGCCCGGTAGCGCACCTGAATGGGGTTCAGGAGGTCGACGGTTCGAATCCGTCCGCCCCGACCATGTCTCCTCTCGCCAGGCCCTGCAAATCGGCGAGCCGAGATCGCGGATGGATCTCCCGGGCTCTCCGTGCTGATACATGTGACGGAGTACCGACGCGGGCAGGCCGATCAAGCGTCTCTGATCCGGCAATTGTGGCTGGCGGCGCAGACCCAATGGATTCTCCCCAAGTACGTGATGGATTAAGCTCAGAGGCCAGTGTCTCAGCACATCAACAGCCTCGGACAGCCAGTTGGCCCCCCGGTACCCGGCTGGGTCGCGAGACCGCAGCCATCTCGCACACCGCTGGAAGGTCGGCTCTGCCGGCTGGAGCCACTGCAGGCGGACCGCCACGCGGCGGCGTTGCACCAGGCATACTCAGTCGACCACGATGGTCGAAATTGGACGTACCTTCCTTACGGTCCATTCGCCTCGACTGAAGAATACGCAGAGTGGGTGCGCTCCGTCGAGAAGAGCGAGGACCCGCTCTTCTTCGCAATTGTTCACCTGGGCTCGGGGCGGCCCGTCGGGGTTGCGAGCTACCTCCGCATCGACCCCCCGATGGGTTGTATCGAGGTGGGGCACCTCAGTTATTCACCTGCCCTGCAGCGTACGCCGGCAGCCACTGAGGCCATGTACCTGATGATGCGCCGCGCGTTCGATGAGCTGGGCTACCGGCGGTACGAGTGGAAGTGTAACTCTTTCAATGCTCCATCCTGGAACGCGGCCGAGCGTCTGGGATTCCGCTACGAGGGCACCTTCCGCCAGCACTGGGTGCAGAAGGGCCGCAACCGGGATAAC
>JBGQEU010000259.1:0-2906 GCA_041496525.1 Dehalococcoidia bacterium | reverse complement strand
CGATGTCTGTGCGGGCGTGGACGTTATTGGGGTCGACCGTCAGCAGCTCCGTGAACCAATCGATGCCTTGCTGCCATTCGCCCGCCAGGAAGTACGACTCGCCCAGCTCGAACAGTGCGTCAGAGTTCTTGGGGTCCTGTTGTATCACCGTCATCAGCTCGGCTACGCGTGCGGTGTCCAGGGGCACCAGGTCGCCGGCGGCCTGCGCCGTCGGCAGTGGCTCAGAGCTGCTGCTGCCGGGTACCCCCGTGCGGGCCACGAGAACGCCCACCAGCGCCACCAGGCCGACGATGACGCCCAGGAGCAGCGGCTGGGAGCGGAGCGTGTGCAGGAGGGAGGGGCCCGGTTGCGGGCCAACTCCGGCCCTGGCCCGGCGGCGGGCCGCGCGCGTTTCTTCCGGAACGGCTGCAGGCGCCGCAGGTGGCCGCACGGGCGGGGCGGCTGCCGGCGCCGGTACGGCGGCTACGGCGGCAGCCCGGATCTGGCTCTGGCGGGCCGCCGCCCTGGTCTCCGGGTCTGCCAGGACGGCGTACGCCTCGTCCACGAGGGCGGCTTCCCCTCTGGCCCAGTCGCGGAGCGAGGGTGGAATTGCCGGCGACGCCAGGTGGTCGGCCAGGTCGCGGTAGCGCTGTTCGAGCTCCTCCTGGTTAGCATCCTCGCTGATGCCCAGGACCGAGAAGTAGGACAGGGCCGACGCGGCGCTGTTGCCCCTCTCTTCCTCTGTCATCGAGACGATCCCTTTCTAACCCGGCGGCAGCGGCGTGTTTGTACCCGGGCCGATGGCGCCGAACTTCTCATCAACTGAGGCCCGGATTTCGCGCAGTGACTTGCCCTGTTCCGTCATCCTCTTCGCCTCCACCGCGATGCCGACGCACACGCCGCAACCCGCGCCGTGCTCATCGAACGTGGCGCTGGTGGCCGTGCTCTCCTTGACGAAGCAATCCCGGGCGTTCTTGTGACCGCTGTGCCCGCCGCAGCCGCAGTAACAGGGCACCCACATCATGACGTCCGGCCGGTCCAGCGCGAACTGATAGGCCGTCTGCGTGTCTTTGGAGAGCGACAGCACGAAATCAGGCAACATAACGCTGGACGCGGCGGCGGCCTGGGCTCCGGGGGCCGCCGTATGGGACGGGCTGTCTGATCCGGAGCTGCCGGCCGTGAGGTAAACGACACCCAGGCCCACCAGAAGGACAAGGCCGGCCATGGCCAGCACGGGCACTGCGGTGGGAAGCGGGCCTCTTGGCTGGCGGCGCTGTTGCTGGTGTTCGTCCTCGTTCATGTCTCGGTGTCCCCTTCGCTGGTCTACTCCGGCTTTAGTTCCATAGTCAGCGCCGGGTGGCGCCCAGTCCATCCGCCTGGCCGCACATCTTGGTTACAGCGGGTGGGTGGGGTTGTTGAGGGCCCAGGGTCGAGAGGTATGTATCGACGGGTAGACACGGCCTAGCCCTTCCGGATGTTCCTTAACCCTGGACGTATCCTCTCTCGGCGCGGCGCCGTGCCGCCGGCCCCTCTGATCGCCGCTGAGGCTCTCTCGCCGTGCGGAGGGCGAAGAGCTGGTGGATGGCCTGCGCGGATTCCAGGCTGTTGCCTTCGGCGGCCTCCGCGCGCAGCAAGGCGATGGGGTCGTGCAGCAGCTTCTTCTGAATGGCCAACGTGAGCGCTTCGATGCGTCGGCGGTCCGCTGCGGACAGGCGGTCGAGCACCGCCGAGGTGCGCGCCAGCTCAGACTGGCGGATCGCCTCTGCCCGCTGGCGGAGGGCGATGATTGTGGGCACCACGCGCTGGGTGGCCAGCCAGCGCTCGAATGCGGCCACCTCCTGGTCGATGATCGGCGCGACTTTCCGCGCTTCCTCTCGCCGCTCCCGGACGTTGGCCGCTACGGTGGACTCCAGGTCGTCGATGTTGTACAGGCGGACTCCGGGCACTTCGCCGACGGCGGGTTCGACATCGCGCGGGACGGCGATATCGATGATGAAGAGGGGGCGTTCACTTCGTTCTTTCGTGACCCGCTCCACCATCGCCTTGCGGATCACATGGTGGGGGGCGCTGGTGCAGGAGATGACGATGTCGCATTCCCGCAGGGCATCCTCCAGGCGGCTGAGAGTGACGGTGCTGCCGCATTGGTCAGCCAGCTGCCGTGCCCGCTCCCGGCTGCGGCCGACGACGGCTATGCCGGCGACGCCCTTGTCCAGGAGGTTCTTGGCGGCCAGCTCTCCCATCTTGCCCGCACCGACGAGAAGGACGCGGGAGGATCGCAGGTCGCCGCAGGTTTGCCGGGCCAGCTCCACCGCCGCATAGCTAACGGAGGCAGCGTTGCGGCCGATGCCGGTCTCCGTGCGGGCGCGCTTGCCGGCGGTGATGGCCTGCCGGAAGAGGGTGGACAGCACGCCGCGGATGGAGTGGTGATGGAGGCCCTGGCGCAGGGACTCACGCACCTGGCCCAGAATCTGGGGCTCGCCGATGATGGCGGAGTCCAGGCCGGCGGCCACCGAGAAGAGGTGCTGCGCGGCCTTGGCCCCTTCCAGGAAATAGAGGTGGGGCTCGAACTCCCAGAGCGGCACGCCGCGCTGCTCGCTCCAGAAGCGTTTGAGCTCGGCCCGGGCGCGACCGGCGTCCGGCGCGGCGGCGTATAGCTCGACGCGGTGGCAGGTGGAGAGGATAGCCCCCTCCGGGACGCGCTGGCTCAACTCCTGGAGAGCCGCCGGCAGGTCGCACGGGGGAAAGGCCAGGCACTCGCGCAGGACGAGCGGCGCTCGCTTGTGGTTCACGCCCAGGACGATCACCTGCATCTTGTCGTACATCTTCCCGTCGTCCATCAGAGTATCGGTGTCTCGGTGGGCAGGGGAGTGGGATCGGGTGTGGGTGTGGGCGTGGGAATGGGTGTGGGAGGGGGGGTGGGGGTGGGG
>JBGQEU010000258.1:0-2914 GCA_041496525.1 Dehalococcoidia bacterium | reverse complement strand
GTCCTGAGGCACTCGAAGGACGGGCGCAACGCGACCGTGCGCCACCACTCCCCCGAATGCCATCGCCAGGCCCCTAGCCCAACGCACCCTGGATTGTCATTGCGAGGGCGCCCCAGCCCGAAGCAACCCGTGGCGGCCCCTTAATCTCCACAAGATCCCTCACAGTGCGCTCCGCCCACTGGGCCCACCAACCCCAAGGACTCCAGGCGGAAACGGATAAACGGATGGAATTACGCGCGGGGCAAGAAGAACGGCCGCTCTATAGCGGCCGCACAGGCACATCTCCCGCAGAAACAACATCCCTACGCCTCCAGCAACCTCCGCGCCCCCTTGCCACCCTCCACCGCCGCCAGCCCATTCCCCCGCTCCATCAGCCGCGCCATCTCCACCAGCAAGTTCGTCCTGGCCCCAAGCGTCTTGCTCAGCCCGTTGAGCAGCCCCATTACCCGGCCCACGAATAGCAGGTCCGCCGGAATCTTCACCAGCGGATTGTTCCGCACCAGGCGCGCCATGTCCTGATAAGAGTCGCGCATCATGTCGCGGTCGGCGAACGCCGCGCCGCTCTCGTTCATCCGCCGCACCACGTTCCCCACGTAGGCGTTGCCCAACTGTGTATACCCGGCCTCCGTGTCGTCCCGCGTCCGGAAGCCCAGGCCGCGGAAGGAGCTGCCCAGCAGCGAATCGTCAGAGTTCATGAGCGCCCGCGTCATCTGGCCGAACATCAGGCGAAATTCCGGCCCCACTTCCTTTACCTGCCCGAAGTCGACCAGTATCAGCCGCGGCTTCCCCGCCGGCCCCGCCGCCACCATCAGGTTCCCTGGATGCGGGTCCGCGTGAAAGAAGCCGTGCTTGAGCAGCATCTCGCTGAACGCGACCACCAGGACCTTCGCCACGTCTGCCGTGTCGATCCCCATCGCCCGGATCGCCTCGACGTCCGTGATCTTGACGCCGTCCACGTACTCCATCACCAGGACGCGCTTCGAGCTGTAGTCCCAGTAGATGCGCGGCACCACCACGTCTTCGACGCCCTCGAAGTTCGCGGCAATGGCCTCCGCGTTGCGGCCTTCGTTGATGAAGTCCAGCTCCTTTGGGATCATCTTGGCCATCTCATCGGCCAGGAAGCGGTAGTCCAGCGTCTTGTCCAGCCGGTTCAGGATGTCGACGTAGTGCTTGATGTTCTTGAGGTCGATGTCGACGACGTGCTCGATGCCCGGATACAGCACCTTCACCGCCACAACTCGCCCATCCCGCAGCACCGCCCGGTGTACCTGCGCCAGCGACGCCGACGCGATTGGCGCCTCGCCGAACTCCGCGAACACCTCCGCCAGCGGCCGCTTCAGCTCCTGCTCGATGCGGCGCTTGATCACGTCGAACGGCTCCGGCGGCACCTCGTCCTGTAGCCGCGACAGCACTTCGACGTATTCGTCCGGCACCACGTCCGAGCGGCTGCTTAGGAACTGCGACGTCTTGATCAGCAGGCCCTGGTTGCGGACCGCCGTCTCATAGAAGCGCTCGGCGCTCCAGCGGTGGTGCTTCTTGCGCCGCGCTTCAGCCCATTCGGCCCCACGCCTCTTCTCCACCAGGCTGATGAGCTTGTAGCCGGCGAATACCGTCGCCAGCATGCTGCCCGTGTTCCAGAACCGGTGCACGCGGTTGCGCGGCGCCTGTCTCCGGGCGCGGGCCCCGTAGTGCTCGCTCCGTTGCTGCATCGCCTTATCTTTGCACGCCCTAAGCTTTGGCGCACACGCATGCCCCTTGTATCGACCCGCCGTAAGTCGATAATGCAGCATGCCTTTCGCGTCCGACCCAGAGCACGACGGAGGCGGGCAGCCGCGGCCAGATGACGGCGACGATGCCGCCTGGGCGCGTCCACGGACAGAAGCAGCCCGCACCCGCGACCTCCTGCGCTACTTCGGCGTCGAATCGGAGGTCCCGCCCACGGACGGACAACCGTTGTCGGTCGCCCCGCTGGCGGCAGCTCCGCCGGCCGTCCTGCCTCCGGCCGCCGCGGCGGCCACGCCGGCGGCCGGCCTCCCTACCCCGTCCCCGGCGCCGCCGCCGAAGCTGGGCTTCCGCCACCACCTTCTCGTCCTTGCCTTCGCGCTGCTGGGCGGCCCGCTCGGCATCGGCGGCGCCATCGTGCAGGAGCTTCAGGCCGGCCTGTTCGGCTTCCTCGCCGCCGGCATCATCGAGGAGTGCCTCAAGCCATCAGGGCTCTACGTCGTCCTGGCGAAGTGGCCCTATGCCCTGCGCAACCGCCTCTACACGGCCTCGTTCGCGGCCCTCTCCGGCCTCATGTTCGGCCTCATCGAGGCCGCCACCTACGTCTTTATCTACTTCCCGGACAAGAGCTCAGACTTCGTGCTCTACCGCTTCACGGTGCCGCTGATCCTGCACACGGCCGGCAGCTTTATCTTCGGCCTCGGCATCCGTAGGGAGCTGATCGATTGGGCGAACGGCGTGGCGCGCTTCCCGAAGGACAGCCGCAACTTCTTCATCGCGGCGATGACCCTTCACGCCGGCTTCAACCTCATCGCCGTGATCCTGGAGTTTGCGGGCGTCATCCACCTCGACTAATGCCGGCGCCTGCCTTCAGTCACGCCGCACCTACGGCGTGATAGGCACAACCAGCCCGGAGATGATCCCGATCGTTGTGAGCGTAGATGCGTAGTCGGTCCGGATAACCAAGTCGTGGGGACCGCCGCCGCCGCTGTCGTTGTTCGTGACAGTGAGACATAGAGCCTGGCCAGTTGAGAGCGTGGCCGAGCCGGACGGAGTAAGCGCGAAGGTCTTCCCCGCCGTGGCGCTGACATCTGGGACCAGGACACTCGTGTTGACCAGGGTGGTCACGACCGCTCCAGCGCAGTTTGTGGTCCGTATTTCGACAAGAATGTTCGTGTCGTTTCCGCTCTGC
>JBGQEU010000257.1:0-2924 GCA_041496525.1 Dehalococcoidia bacterium | reverse complement strand
TTCAGGATCTGCTCCGCGCGTTTGATATCGAGCTGGTCCTGGGTGCTCTTGCTCCACGGCAGGTCCGCCAGCCACTCCAGGTACGTGCGCACGACCTGGTACTCCGGCGAGATGGAAGGGATTGAGGTCAGCCGCTGTAGCTCGCGGTCAGCCTCGCGGCGGGCGGCATCAGGCAGGCCGGCGTTCTCCAGCCGCTCCTTCAGCTCGGCCAGCTCCGGGGCCGTCTCGCCCTCGCCCAGCTCCTTTTGGATGGCTTTCAATTGCTCGCGAAGGATGAACTCTCGTTGCCGCTTGTCCAGCTCTCCCCTCACGTCCGATTGGATCTTGGACTGGACCTCCACCACTTCCAGCTCGTGGCCAAGCCGCTCGCGCACGTAGGCCAGGCGCTTGTTGACGTTCAGCTCCTGGAGCACGGCGTACCGCTCTTCTGGCTTCAGCTGGAGGTTGGCGGCGATGAAGTCGGCGAGAGCGGAAGAGTCGGCGATGTCATTGACGGCGGTGGCCAGTTCCCGCGGCAGGGTCTCGGACAGGTTCACCACGCGGGCGAAAGTCTCGACGGCCTCACGCATAGTGGCCTCCAGCTCCAGGGTGCGCTCCACCTCTTCCGGCAGCCGCTCCACGCGGGCGAGGACGGGCAGGGTGTCCGCCTGCTCCAGCGAGACGAGCCGGATACGTGCGGTGCCCTGGAGGATGGCGTGGACGGAGCCATCGGGCGCCTTGGCCATGCGAACGACGGTGGCGCTGGTGCCGATGTCGTGGAAACGGGCGGCGGCGGCATCGGCGCCGGCGGCTGGTGGCTCCTGGCTGAAGATGGCCAGCGCCTTGCCCTCGGCGGCGGCGGCGGCGTCAATGGCGCGGATGTCGCGCTCCTCGGTGGCCAGCACGGGCATGAGTTGCTGGGGATAGACGACGTTGGAACCGCTGGCGATGACGGGCAGGACTTCCGGCGGCGGGGCGCCGGACGGGGGGCTGATCTCGCGGGGGGCGGCGCTGATCTCCGCGCTGTCTTCGCTATCGTTCATCTCACCTTGTCCTGGAGGCCGCGGGCCGAGCGGTTGGTGTTAGTGCACCACAATCCTGAGCTGGCGGCCGGATGTGGGGCTGGCCTTGGGCAGGACTATTTCCAGGATCCCGCATTTGTAGACGGCCACGGCAGCCTCCGCGTTAACGGCCGCCGGCAACAAGAGCCGCCGCTGGAATGGGCCGTGCGCGATCTCCATCTGAGAGTAGACGCGCTGCGGTTGGCCGGGCAGGGGCTTCCGCTCACCGCGGACGATGAGGGTGTTGCCTTCAACCTCCAGCTCCACCTCTTCGTCGGAGATGCCGGCGATCTCTACCTGGACGACGACGTCGGTTTCTGTCTGGTAGACGTCCACGGGGGGCTCCATGACTGGGACACCGAAATGAGGGCTGCCGGGCGCGCCCACAAGGCGCTGGTAGGCCTGCTCCATGCGTTCGCGGATGTGCTCGAAACTGGAGAACGGGTCAGCGGTTCGCTGCTTCATGGGGTTACCTCCGCGATCAGGGACGGGCCGGGCCGCCGGCGGCCGGGGCCTGCACGATCATTTCGACCTCGACCGGGATGTTGAACGGCAGTTCTGCGACACCGACGGAGCTGCGGGCATGCCTACCTCGCTCACCAAACAACGATACCAGCAAGCTGGATGCCCCGTCCATAACCACGTGCTGCTCCGTGAAGCCGGGCGCGCTGTTGACGAACCCCAGCAGCTTGACGACGCGGGCGATGCTATCTAGGCTGCCTAGCTCTTCCCGCAGGGCGCTGAGACAGCCGAGGACGCAGAGCCGGGCCGCTTCCTGGGCCGCCGGGACGTTGAGGTCGGTGCCGACCTTGCCGGTAACCAGGCCCGAGGGGCCGACCGGGCCGGCGCCGGAGACGAAGACCAGGTCACCGCTGCGCACGGCCCCGACGTACTGACCGGCGGAGCGTCTGGCAGGCAGCTCTAGCCCCATCTCCTGGAGACGGTCCTCTGCGCCGCTCATGGCGCGGGCTTACTTGCCCCTGGTACGCGGCCCGGCGCCGTTCGGTCCGCGTTGCCCCTTGCCCTTACGATCATTCACGGCCGGCTTGCGACGGGCCTTCTTCGGCTCAGCGCCGTCGCCGTCGCTGGTGGCGCCCGTGGGCAGGGGCTGTGCGGCGGTAAATTCTCGGCGCATATCGATGACGGCCACGGCGGCCACCCGGTCGCCGCGGCTGACGTCCATGAGCTTGACGCCCTGGGTGGGCCGGCCCTGCAGGGAGATGTGGGCGACCGGCGTACGCAGGACGATGCCGTCCTTGCATATGAGCATCAGCTCGTGCTCGGGATCGACCATTCGGGCCGCTACCAGCTCGCCACTCTTTGGGTGGGTCTTGAAGGTGATCACGCCCTGGCCGCCACGGCCGTGGCGCGGGTAGTCCTCGACGGGCGTCCGCTTGCCGTGGCCCAGCTCGCTGACGACGAGCAGCGCCTCGCCGGCGCGGACGACATCCATCGCCACGACGCGGTCGCCGGCGGCCAGCCTGATGCCGCGCACGCCGCCGGAGAGACGGGAGGCCGAACGCAGCGCCTTCACGGCAAAGCGCAAGGCCTGGCCACGGGCCGTCACGAGGATGGCGTCGTTTTCGTCAGTGGCCAGCTTGGCGGAAACCAGTTCGTCGGCCGCCTCCAGGTCCATGGCGTTGAGTCCATCCCGCCGCACGTTGGCGAAGTTCTTCAGCGGCGTCTTCTTCACCTCGCCCAGCTGTGTGCCCATGATCATGTAGTCCAGGTCCGTTTCCGGCCCCACGCGCACGACGGCCGTCACGTGCTCGGTCTGATTCAGGCTCAGGAGCTGGTGGACGGACTCGCCGCGGGCCTCGCGCTTGCCTTCGCTGATCTCGTATACCTTCACCTGGAAACAGCGGCCACGGTCCGTGAAGAAGA
>JBGQEU010000256.1:0-2929 GCA_041496525.1 Dehalococcoidia bacterium | reverse complement strand
GTCGGGAAGGCCTGGAACGGCGTCGTCAGGGGGTGGCGGGTCCCCAGCGGGCGCGGCGTCTGGCCCGTGATGAAGTAGCGGACGAAGGCGTTCTCCAGGATGGCGATCTGGCAGTCCAGCATGCTGATGTCCACCATCTGACCCTTACCGCTCTTCACTCGCTCGTGCAGGGCCGTGAGGATGCCGATGGCGGTGTAGAGGCCGGCGGTGATATCGCCCTGGGAGATGCCGGGGCGCACCGGCGGCCCATCCGGCTCGCCGGTGATGCTCATGATGCCGCCCATGCCCTGGACGATGATGTCCAGCGCCGGGCGCTGGCGCTCCGGCCCGGTCTGCCCGAAGCCGGAGGTGGCGGCGTAGATCAGGCGAGGGTTGCGGGCGTTGAGCGTGTCGTATCCCAGTCCCAGCGCGTCCATGGCGCCGGGGGTGAAGTTCTCCATCACCACGTCCGCCCTCTCCGCCAGCCGCAGGAACACATCCTTGCCTTGCTCGTTCTTCAGGTCCAGGCAGATGCTTTTCTTGCCGCGGTTGATCGAGAAGAAGTAGCCGCTCTCGTGGCCGATGTAGGGGCCGGTCGTGCGGGCCACGTCGCCAAAGGGCGGGCGCTCCACCTTTATCACCTGAGCTCCCAGGTCGCAGAGGATCATGGAGGCGAAGGGCCCGGAGAGCACCCAGGTCAGGTCCAGGACGACGATATCGGAGAGTGGGCGGGCGGCAACCATCGCACGCCTATGATAGCGGCCGCGCGAGCACGCGGGCCAGCGGCAGGCTACAGAGAGCCGGCCGGCCCCGACTTAGAAGTCGCCGGTGTGGGCGGTGTCTACCAGCTGGGACGAGCGGGCTTCACTTTGGCGAAGCAGTCGCTGCAGTATACGGGCCGGTCCTGCCTGGGCAGGAACGGCACCTGCGTCGCCTGCCCGCAGCTGTCGCAGACGGCGTCATGCATCTCGCGGTCGCCGCCGCCACCGTAGCTGCCACGGCCACGGTCTCCGCGGCGGGCCTGGCGGCAGTTGGGGCAGCGCTTGGGCTCCTGATAGCCCTTCTTGGCGTGGAACTCCTGGTCGTCGGCGCTGAATGTGAACTCAGAACTGCACTCGACGCAGGTAAGCATCCGGTCTTCGTAAGCCACTCGATGGCCTCCTTTGTCCTCTGGGTTAAGTCCGTCCATCGAGCGGTGCGTGGCTGGCGGGGGTGGCCGAGGCGGGACATTAACCTCGTCTACGGCCTGGGGTTTCTCCGGCGCCCTATGCCGTAGAAGGTGATTTGGTTTGAGTCATGCTAACACGTCGGCCGCGCGGATGACAAGAACTAATCCGCACAGAATGCAGAGGAGCTACGGGCGTCCACCCGGACGCAGGTGTCTGGGGCTTCACCCAGGCTTGAACGACGGGTTGCCGTCGTCCGGAGGCGCGACAATTTTGACCTCGGCGCTGGTGTAGGCAGCGATACGGCACGATAGCTCGTTCAGATCGTCCTTGGCGAATCCGTGCGTCGTGTAGGCGATCGTGCCGTTCGCATCGATGAGGACGAGCGTTGGCGTGGCCGGTGGGTCGTACAGCTTGGACACCTGGTACGCCGGGGCGTCCACGAGGACCGGGCAGCGGATGCTATGGCGCCGCGCATAATCGCGCGCGGTATCCGGCGGGTCCTGAGCGATGCCCCAGAGTTGCCAGCCATTCGGGTAGGCGTCCCTGAGGCGGTTGACGTAGGGGAAGGCCAGGTCGCAGGTGGGGCAGGTGGTCTTGAAGAAGACAAGGAGGCCCGGCTGGCCCTGCAGGTCATTTGGGAGGGCGTAATGGCGGCCGTCGATGGCCGGCAACGTGAACGGAGGGGCGAGGGCGCCTGCCTCTGTCATCGAGACCGGCTTTCCGCATAACGCATCGTGGGTATTCTATAATATCTGAATCCATAGATGGAGTACCGCGCAGGATGACGGAAGAGACAACACAGATACAAGCGCCGGACCTGGTCGGTGGCTACTGGCTGAACGGCGAGCCGCTGAGCATAGAGTCACTGCGGGGCAAGGCCGTCCTCATCGATTTCTGGGACTACACCTGCGTCAACTGCGTCCGCACCCTCCCTTACGTCATCGAGTGGGGCCGCCGCTACCAGCAATATGGGCTGGCCGTGATTGGGGTACACGCCCCGGAGTTCTCGTTCGCCAAGGAGTTGGCCGGCGTACAGGAGGCGATCAAGGCGTTCGGGATCGAATATTCCGTGGTCATGGATAACGGCTTCTCCATCTGGCGGGCGTATGCCAATCGCTACTGGCCGGCGAAGTACCTCGTCGATAAGGACGGCTACATCCGCTACTATCATTTCGGCGAGGGCGCGTATGAGGAGACGGAGCTGGCGATTCAGGGTCTGCTGCGCGAAATCTCCCCTGACGTGCTGCTCCCGGCGCCGATGTCGCCGATGCGGGACATGGACGCACCGGGAGCGGCTTGCTATCGCGTCACGCCGGAGCTGTACCTGGGTTACCAGCGCGGCCGTATCGGCAACCCGAGAGGCTATATCGCCGGCGAGACGGCGACGTACGAAGACCAGGGGCCGCACGCCGAGGGGTTTTTCTACCTGACCGGCGAGTGGAAGGCGGACGAGGAGTACGTGATGAAGCCCTGGAGTGGCAGCAGCAGCCACAGCAGCGTCTCGATCCGCTATACGGGTAAGGAGGTCAACCTGGTGGTGAATCCGCTGCTGGGGCGGACATGTCGCGCCTACCTGGCCCAGGATGGCGCGCCGCTACCGCGGGAAGCGGCCGGAGAGGACGCGCGCTTCGAAGACGGCGGCCGCGCCTATATCGACGTGGGTTCGCCGCGCATGTACCGGCTCGTGGACAATCCGGAGATCGGCAGCCATGACCTGACGCTGTCGACGGAGACGCCGGGCCTGGCGCTGTACGCGTTCACCTTCGTCTCCTGCGTGGCGG
>JBGQEU010000255.1:0-2930 GCA_041496525.1 Dehalococcoidia bacterium | reverse complement strand
CATGACGTCGATGCGGGCGTCTTCCACGACGGCGAAGAGGTCAGAGGCCAGGCGCCGGTCCGGAAAGAGGTCGAAGAAGCGCTCCATGTCGGTCAGCGGTTCGGGCAGGGGTGGCGGGGCCTCGGGCGCCGAGTCGATGGCGCCGTCGGAGTCGGGCGCCACCAGCGCCGCCGCCGGTGCGCGGTCCTCCTCTACGGCCGAGCGCAGGCTGGGGAAGATCTCCCCAACGCGGTCGAACGTGAAATCGAACGTGCCGAACTCCAGGTGGCCGGCCTGGTGCGTGCAGTACACCTTGAAGACCTTGAAGTTCTGCTCCTTGTCCTGGAACTCCTCGATCCAGGGTGGCAGGAAGATGGCCGTCCCTTCCGTGGAAGGCGCCTCCGTCTCCACCCAGCCGATGCCCTTCTCCGCCAGCGCTTCCGACGAGTGCACCGCCACGTCGACGCCGGTGAGGGCCTTGCCGTACAGGCGCAGGATATCGGCGACGCGGCTGAGCTCCACGCGGTGGGAGAGGGATTCCAGCATCTCTTCGCCGCGGCTGGACTCCAGCCGGAAGTAGGCTTCGCCGCCCTCCAGGCTGGTGTCCAGGAGCAGGCTGCCCTCTTTGTGCCAGCCGGCGATGGTATCGACGGGGATGCGGTCCAGCACCTTGGCCGCCGTCTTCAGGAACTCCATGGCGGCCAGCGGCGAGCGCTCCACCAGCTCCTCCGACAGCGAGAGCAGCACGCCGTGAGACTCCGCGTCCACCTGGGAGAGCGCCTGCGCCGCCTCCGCGAAGAAGGCGAACGCCTGCCGGCCCTCGCGCCGGGCCAGCTCCTGGGACAGGGCCAGAAAGCGCACCCGTTGCATCGGGTGCACATGCGCCAGGAGTGCAGGCCCCTTCTCCAGATACGAGCGGGCGTCCGCCCAGCCGGTGGAGGCCAGCGCCTCGGCGAACGTCAGGAAGGCGCTGCGGTCCTCACTGCCCAGCGGCTCCAGGACGTGCGGCGCGATGGTCAGGCAGTGCGATGCCAGGTCGTACGAGCGGTCACACAAAGCGTCGACGAAGCGGACGAGTGTGCGCACCTCGTCGACGGTCATGGCGGCGAAGAGGGCCGGGCTGCCATCGAAGAACTGGACGGCCAGAGACGCCGAACGCCAGGTCCCCTTGTAGAGCAGTCGTCCCAGGTTCATCCAGTCGCTCAGGCGCGCGAAGGAGATCTCGGGGAGCGTGGCCGGCGAGGCCCGGAAGTAGGAGGCGGCCAGCGCCGACGAGAGCTCCGCCAGGTCGCGCCCGTAACGCGACCAGCGGCGGAAGCCGTCCAGCCCCAGGAGCGGCAGGACCTGCGGGCTCACCCGGTAGTATTCGCCCGCTGCTTCCCAGGAGCGCCAGGACTGGCGGGCCAGCTCCATCCCCTCCTCCGCCCATTCCCGCAGCTCCTCGTCGGTCAGCCGATCGCCGATGGCATCGGCGGAGCGGCGGAACTCGGCGACGAGGCTGGTGGAGAACGGCGTGAGGTGCTTTTCGTATAAAGCGTAGACCTTGCGGCGTTCGGCGCTAGTCATGGCAGGTCCTGAATCGTCCGGCTGGCGCTCCGCTCATGGTACGGGAGCCTTACCATGAGCGGCAACGGGCGCTTGCGGGGTCAGGGAGTCGTCCTTCTCGCTCGCCCTGAGGCTCTCGTAGGGCGAGTGGGCGTTCTTGCCGCTCGACCCGGGCTCGTCAAGGGAGGAGCGGTGTCCAAGCGCCGCGTCTCCCGGCCTGGCGCTACTCAAAGATGGAAGACACCACCTCTTCGATGCTGCGCTGGACATCGCGGTCGTCGGTCAGGGCCCAGACGACGGCCACGTGGCAGGCGCGCCGGGGGGCGATCCCTTCGTGGATCAGCTTGCCGGCGTAAATGAGGAGGCGAGTACTGACACCCTCCGCCAGGCCGTGCTCTTTGAGGTGCCTGACCTTCTCGCCCAGCTTGGCCAGGTCCATGGCCACGGCATCTGAGACGCCTGCCTCATGGGCGACGATCTTGGCTTCCAGGTCCCGCGGTGGGTAGCTGAACTCGATGGCCATGAAGCGCTGCCGCGTGCTGTGCTTGAGGTCCTTGAGGGCGCTCTGGTAGCCCGGGTTGTAGGAGATGACCAGGAGGAAGCCGTCGCGCGCCTCCACGATCTGGCCCAGCTTCTCGATGGGCAGCATCCGGCGGTGGTCGGTCAGCGGGTGGATAAGGACGGTGGTGTCCTTGCGGGCCTCCACGATTTCGTCCAGGTAGCAGATGGCGCCCACCTTGACGGCGCGGGTCAGCGGCCCATCGATCCAGCGGGTGGAGTCGCCCTCCAGCAGATACCGGCCCACGAGGTCGGACGCGGTCAGGTCTTCGTGGCAGGCGACGGTTACCAGCGGACGCCCGGACTCTTCGCCGTTGCGGGCGCCGTCCGTCTCGCGGATGACGCTGACCGGCCGGCCCAGCTTGAACGCCATGTACTCGATGAAGCGTGTCTTGCCGCAACCAGTCGGCCCTTTCAGCAGGACCGGGATCTTCTGGGCGTAGGCCGACTCGAACAGCTCCACTTCGTCCTTCACCGGCTCGTAGAACGGCTCCGCGGTGACGATGTACTCTTCGATGGCGTACTGACGATATGTCTGCTCGCTGGTCATCTACTTATGCTTCCTTCGGCCGCCAGGCACACGTTTGCCTCCCTGCTCCCATCCTTGCTCTTCTCCCTGTAGCATACATTCAAACGCCGCTTTGCGCCTAACGCGCCGCCAGTCTCTTCTGCAACTCCGTCCATCTCTCCAGCGTCCGCCTGTTGGTTCCCGTGAGGTCGCAGTCTGTGTCGATGACCACGTCCGCGCGCCTGATCCGCTCGTCGTTGCTCATCTGCGCCTTGATGCGCTCCAGCACCTGTTCCGGGGGCAGTCCGCTACGCGCGGCGGTGCGCTCGGCGGCCACCTG
>JBGQEU010000254.1:0-2955 GCA_041496525.1 Dehalococcoidia bacterium | reverse complement strand
CCGCGGCCACTTTCCTCGCGAGGTTGCGGATCGTACCCGGGCTGACGCCGGTGATCTTCGACGCCGCCTCCGGCGTGTAGTCCGCGAGCCGTTCGCGCAGCACCTCAAACGCCGGGCGCACATCGACTTCCTTGTTGCCGGTGAGGTGGGCCTTCGCCGATCCGCGGAGCGCGGGCGTTACGTCACCCAGATCCAGGGTGCCGCGAGGCGCCTTCGCGATGCCGCCGCCTTTCTCGTCCAGGAAGTAGAACTGGTCGTCGCGGCCGCCTGCCTCCAGGTCGCTCTCCCGCAGGAAGCGCCCGTTGTCTGTGCGGACCAGCAGCGGCAGGTCTGTCTGCTCCCGCACAAACGCCTCGTTCACCTTCCCCTCGTCGATGATGAGCTTGCACATGGCAAGAGCCAGGGCGCCATCGGTACCCGGCTCCACGGGGACGTACAGGTCGGCATGGATGGACGACGCGTTGTAGTCCGGCGCGATGGAGACGACTTCCGCCCCGTGGTAACGCGCCTCAAAGATGAAGTGCGCCGAAGGTATGCGCGTGTACAGCGGGTTCATGTGCCACACCAGCAACAGATCTGCGTGGAACCAGTCGTCGATGGAAGACACGAACTGGAATTTGCCGAACGTCTGGTACAGGCCGACGTTGAAATCGGAGGTGAGGCCGTTGGAGTCCAGCGTCGTCCCGCCGATGAGCCGCATCAGGCGCCAGGCGGGGGAAGTTCCGTTGACAGTGCCGCCCTCGCCGGAACCGTACTCATAGATCAGCGTCTCCGGCCCCGACTCCTGGATGGCATCCAGCATAGAATCCGCGATGTCGCCCAGGGCTTCGTCCCAGGTGATGCGCTCCCACTTGCCTTCTCCGCGCTCGCCGGCCCGCCGCAGCGGGTATTTCAACCGCTCCGCGCCGTACATCACCCGGCTGAAGCACGCCCCTTTCTGGCAGCCGCGGGGGTTCATGTCCGGCACGCCCTTCTCGATCAGCGGGTAAACGCCGGACTGTTCTTCCCGCCAGACGATTCCGTTCTTCGTGTAGACGCGAAACGAGCAGCCGCCGGGATAGCAGTCGACGAGGTGGGTGCCCCAGGTTACCTTGTCCCAGGTCCACTTCTTGCGGTACAGGTCTTCCCAGCCGCTGTAGGCGTAGTAGGTGTAGACCTCGTCTGCAGCGGTTGTGTCCAGGACCGCGAAGCCCAGCCGCGTCAGGCTGAGCGCGATAGCGACGCCGCCGGTCCCCTTGAGGAACGTGCGGCGGGATATGGGGCGCACGGCATCACACCGAGGTCCTGATTTGCACCAGATGCCCGCTAGACCGCACGCTCCACCTCCAGCCGCACGGCCCTATCGATAGGCACGGGCTGCCAGCAGAGAGAGCGGAACCGGAAGTGCCCGTAGCCCCCCGCCAGGTGCAGCCACTTCACCATCCCTGGCTCCACCCCGGAGGGGTCTTTCCAGCCCTTGAACTGGAAGGGTTCAAAGCCGTTGTAGACGATGACCTGGCCGGGGCGGACGGCCGGCGAGAGCTTGGCCCAGATGCGGAATTCGCCCATGTCGTTGTAGGCCCGCACCTCGTCTCCCTCTTTGATCCCGCGCTCGGCCGCGTCGTCGATGTTCATAAACGCGAACGGCCGCCCCTGGTTGGTCTCCTGCATCATCCGGTTGATGATGTTGGCCGCGTGGATGCTCCAGCGGTTGTGGCCGCTGGTCATTACTAACGGGTAATCGCCGCCCATCTTGGGGTTCTCTTTGTGCATCGGCAGCTGTTCGTCCGCCTCCAGGAACCACTCATGATCGATGTAGAACTGGGCGCGCTGCGTCAGCGTGGGATAGGGCAGCTTCTTCTCGACGTGCCAGCGCAGGGGACAGAACGTCTCGTCCTCCTTCAGGTCGGACGCCTGGTTCAGCATCGCCGGCGAGTGCCCGATGCCGGTGAAGCGCATCACGCCCTTCTCGCGCATCGTCTCCAGCGTCGTGCCCTGGGGCAGCGCCCCGGAGATGGCAGTGTCCCGCACCCACTCCTCGACCACCCGTTCGTCGTCCTCAAACTCGCCGTCCATCGTGTAGGCGTCGTAGAGGTTGTCGAGCCGCCTCGTCATGCCACGGCTGTCCATGTACTGGGTGAAGCCCCTGGCGATGGCGGCTTCCTCCACTTTGCGGGCCAGCCGCCGGAATATATGCCATTCCGGCAGCGCCTCGCCCTGCGGCGGCGCGCCGCGGTCGTTCAGGATGAGCTGCAGCGTGTGCACCGTGGCGTAGTGGAAATTGATCTTCTCCGTGTGCGTCGCACAGGGCAGGACAATGTCCGAGTGCATGGCGGTGGTGCTCATCCGCCAGTCGATCGTCACCACCTTTTTCAGCTTCGGCCACAGGTTTTTGAGCAGCATGTTCTGGCCGCCGCGCGTCCGGCGCAGCGTGTCGCCGCCGCACTCGATGTAGATGCGGGGCGGCTTGTCCTCCAGCGGCCGGGCGACGCCCTGCCACCAGCCCTTCTGCAGCGCCTCCTGCATATACTCGTCGAACTCCCGCTTCATGGAAGGGTCGGACCACTCGCGCCGGTTCCAGTTCTCCTTGTGGCCGCAGTGGTAGTACCAGAAGAAGGCCGGCGGCGTCGTGTTGTCCATGCCCGCCGTCCGGTACTGAAGCTCCATCGCCGCCTGCTCGCGGCTGCGCGCCGGGTCCTCCTGCTGGAAAACATCCAGCATCTTGTCCAGCGTGTCCAGCACTTCCATCGACGCTTCCGGGCCCGGCCGCTGTTTCGCGCCGAATAGGCCGATGCCGTCCCAGGGACCCACGCACCAGATACGGATGCCGGTACCTTTGCGCCCCCAATTGTTCGTTAGCGCCAGCATCAGGATCATCGCCCGTTCCATCAGGTCGCCGTGGTAGTACTTGGGCGAGTTGAACCCCAGCAGGATGTTCGTCCGGCTCACGGCGGCCTTGCGGGCCAGGTAGCGGAT
>JBGQEU010000253.1:0-2956 GCA_041496525.1 Dehalococcoidia bacterium | reverse complement strand
GGCGGGCTTTGGCTACATCTGGCTCTTCTACTTCTCGTTGCTCCTGGTGGAGACCTGGCTGGTGTTCCGCCCGGACATCGTCCACTACGCCCGGACGACCACCGGGCTCAAGGCGCTCATCTACCGGCTGCTGACACTGGGGATGAGCGGCATGTCCCGGGAAGACCACCACTTCCGCGAAAAGGCGATCAAGGTCCTGGCCGCCGTCGGCATCCCTTCCGCCGCTCTGCTGCACGGCTACGTGGGGTTCCTCTTCGGCGCCATCAAGGCGAACCCCTGGTGGTCGACGCCGCTGATGCCCGTCATCTTCCTCCTCTCCGCCATCGTGTCCGGCATCGCGCTGCTGATAGTGATGTACGTCGTCGTGATGAAGATGCTGGGCCGCCCCATCGACCACGACTGCGTGGCCTCTCTGTCCCGCTGGCTGATGGCGTTCCTGGTCATCGACCTGGCCCTGGAGGGGCTGGAAATCCTGAGCATGGCCTACGAGTCCGAGGAGAGCTGGGGGATCGTCTCTGACCTGATCTCGCAGCAGATCCCGATTAGCTACTTCGGGATCCAGTTGTTCCTGGGCTCACTAATACCGCTGCTCATCCTGGGCGCCGTGGCGGCCGGGGTCCGCAAGGAAGGCGCCAGCCCGGCGATATTCGTGGCCGCCCTCCTGGTGCTGATCGGTGTGTTCGCCATGCGCTGGAACGTCGTCATCGGCGGGCAGATGATCTCCAAGAGCATGCGCGGGTTCACCAGCTACACGCCGCCCCTGGGCGGCCGCGAGGGCGTGCTGGCGGCCGCAGTCCTCCTGGCGCTGCCCTTCTACATCTTCTCCCTCATCGTCAGCCTCGTGCCGCCCTGGCAGCGGCCGGCCATCGACGAAGAGGAGACGGTCGCCGAGCCGGAGGGGGTGCCCGCCTGGGAGCCCGTCTCGTCGCGGTTGAGCAGCGGCGTGGGGGCGGGCAAAGCGGAGTGAGCCGGTGAGAACGGCCGTACTGCTGGTCGTCGGCGCGGGCCTGCTGCTGCTCGTGGCCGGCGCCCCCAGCGTCCTGGGCGATACCAAAGACATCTCCAATACCCGCCACGACCTGGCGGCGCCCGGCGTTTCGGCCTGCGCCTACTGCCACCTGCCACGGGCCGGCGACCGTGACCTGGTCTGGGCAGGAGCGCCCAACGCCGGCGCCGACTTTGGAGGGCTCAAGCCCCTCTGCTTCAGCTGCCACGACGGCACCGTCACGGCCACCGGGGCATACGTCTTCGACGCTACCCGGCCGGAGCACCTGAACACCCCCGGCCTCAAAGATCAGGACTGCGATCGCTGCCACGACCCGCACGTGACGACAGACGCCAAGTTCGTGAAGGTCCCGGGCGCCGCCAACTTCTGCCAGAGCTGTCACAGCCGCGCCGGCCCGTCTAACCACCCTGTCAACGTGAGCGCCTCTTCCGGCGGCATGACGCCGGTGGACAGTCACTGGGACCCGGATACCGGCGACTATAGCGGCACCCGTCTCTGGAACGCTTCCGGCGACGCGCCCGGCGACTTGATCAAGTGCCTGTCCTGCCACAGCCCCCACGGCGGCCAGCCCGGCACGGAGATCAATACCCTGGCCTTCAACTCCACCCATGAGTCCGACCTCCCCATCTGCCAGAACTGCCACTCCGGCTCGGGCGGCCGCTAGGGGGAACATGGCGGACATCTCTTACGACGGATACGGCTGGCGGCGGGCCAAGAAGCAAGGCCGCCCGGCCTTGAGGCTGCTCCTGGCGGCCGCGCTGCTGCTCACGGCCGGCGCCCTGGCCGGGATCGTCATGCTGCCCGCGACAAGCGGGACTGAGGAGGCGACGCCGCGGGTTCGGGGTGTATCGGAACTGGTGTACCCGGCGACCTTCTCCGGACAGCTAGCGCAGCCCACCGGTGGCCAGTGGGTCCTCCCCGCCGGCCTCGCCCTCACTCCCGATGGGGACACGTTCGTCCTGGACACCGAGAACAACCGCATCCTGAAGCTAGACCAGGCCGGCCTCATCGCCTCCACCATCGACAGCACCTCCGACGAGCGCCTGGCTCTGAAGGGCCCCATGGCCATCGCTTCCGACGGCCGCCGCCTGGCCGTGGCCAACTCCCTGGCGGCCCAGGTCCTTCTCTTCGACCTCTCCGGCCATCTGCAGCAGACGCTGACCCTGCAGCCCCTCACCGCGGGCGGCACGACGCCGCGCCCCATTGGCGTCGCTCTGGCCGCGGACGGTCGCATCATCGTCGCCGACGCCGATAGCCACGTCGTCCTCCTGCTCGACCCGGATGGCAACGTCCTCAAGGTCATCGGCGCCGGCGGCAGGGCCACGGGCGCCGATGGCTTCAACGTCCCGGGCGCCGTCACCCTGGACGGCGCCGGCAACATCTACGTCGTGGACACACTCGGCGGGCGGGTGGTCAAGCTATCGCCGGACGGCACGTTCATCCGCCAGTTTGGGGAGCTGGGGGACACGGCGGGGTCGCTGGCCCGCCCCCACGGGGTGGCGGTGGACGCCGCGGGCAACGTCTTCGTCAGCGACGGGCTGCTGGCCGCCGTCGAGGTGTTCTCCCCCGGTGGTGACTACCTGGGCGTCATCGGCCGCCGGGACCCCACGGACCCGGCCTCCGGCTCCCTCTTCCAGGCCCCGGCCGGGCTGTGGCTGGAGGGGAACCGGCTCTACGTGATGGACCGGCGCGCCGGGATCATCACGCTGGACCTCATCGGCCTGCGCCCGTTGCAGGGCGCGGCGGGCGAGTAGCGCTGGGCCCCGGGCGCCGTACTGTTATGTCAAGCCCCTAAGTCTTCCCTGCCCGCGCGGACCGTTCTGTCATGGGCGTCTGTCTCATGGAGTTGGCGTCCGTGTAGCCGCCGGTGTGTCCGTAGGCGCCGGCGTGGGTGCTGGGGTGGGCGCGCCAGGCGTCACGCAGCTCGTGTTCAGGAAAAACAAGAACTTC
>JBGQEU010000252.1:0-2966 GCA_041496525.1 Dehalococcoidia bacterium | reverse complement strand
GAGCTCCGGCGGACGCAGGACGACCGGCTCTTCTGCAGCCGGGCGCCGCTCTGCGGCCCCCTCCCTCAGCGCCTGTGACAGCACCGCAATCAACGCCCCCACCCCTGCACCAGACGCCGCCGAGATAAACAACGGCTCGCCGTCGCCAGCCAGGGTAGCCCCCAGTTCCTTCCTCATCGCCGCCACTTCCGGCAGATCAACCTTGTTCACAACCACAATCTGCCGGCGCCCCGCCAGTCCGCGACCGTACCGGCGTAGCTCCTGGTTCACCGTCTCCATGTCCCGCACCGGGTCCGTGCTGCTGCCATCGACGAGGTGCACCAGGAGCCGCGTCCGCTCGATGTGGCGCAGGAAATCCAGACCCAGACCAGCGCCGGTATGCGCACCCTCGATCAGGCCCGGGATGTCCGCTACAACGAATCGGTCCCACCCACTTTCCACGACACCCAGGGCAGGCTCGAGCGTGGTGAAGGGGTAGGCCGCCACCTTCGGGCGAGCGGCGGACATGGCCCGCAGAAGGGTCGACTTGCCGGCGTTAGGCAGACCGGCGATCCCCACATCCGCCAGCAGCTTCAGCTCCAGGCGCAGCCTCAGCTCCTCGCCCTCCCGGCCCCGCTGAGCGATCCTCGGGGCGCGATGAACAGAAGTGGCGAAGTGTATGTTGCCCCACCCACCCAGTCCCCCTCTGGCCACGACCAGCGTCTCGCCCTCCGCCACGAGGTCTGCGGCCTTCTCCAGATGACCATCTTCCTCGCAGCGCCACACCTCTGTCCCCGGCGGCACCCGCAAGAGTAGGTCGGCACCGCGGCGTCCGTGCTTGCCCGAACCCTGTCCGTTCCGGCCTTTCTCCCCTCGGTAGACCCGCCGCCTGCCAATCTCTGTAAGGGTTCTCACGGACCCGTCGGTCAACAACGCCACGCTCCCGCCGTCGCCGCCATCGCCGCCATCAGGCCCACCTCGGGGCACATACTTCTCGCGGCGGAAGCTGACGACACCCGAGCCACCATCTCCACCTTTAGCGGTAATCTCTACTCTATCGATCATAGACCCCATTATATAAGTGAACTAAATATGATCTTAGTAGTAGTGGTAGTAGTGGCGTGGACGGTGTGCAACGGATATCCGGGCGCCGATGGGGGTAACCTTGTGCACTCGGTTGTGGGAGCAGTGGAGGGATGTGGCAAAGGTTGGTCCGCCTTAGGCGGAGACGGCGAACACAACTAGGCCCGGAGCCACCTGGCGTCCGGGCCTGTTCGGATGTGTGGATGTGAGCGTGGAGAAGCTAGCGGGCGATCTGGGTCCTGAGTTCCGACAGTTGCGTGCTGAGGCGAGGATCCGAGACCAAGGCGTGAGATATCTTCTGCACACCGTGGATAACCGTGGAGTGGTCGCGCTTGCCGAGCAGCAGGCCCACCTGCTTCAGGGCCAGCTCGCCGTCCTCGCGCAGCAGATACATGGCGATGTGCCGGGCCTCGGCGATGGGCTTCGCCCGGCTCTGGCCGGTAATGGCCGCCAAACTGACGCAGTAGTACGTGCAGACGGCTTCCAGGATGACCTGAGGGTCTCCGGGAGCGGAGATGGTAGGCGTGAGGGCCGCCAGGGCCCGGGTGGCGAGATCCAGGCTGACGGCGGCTCCCACCAGGCGGGCATAGGCCAGAACGCGGTTCAGGGAGCCCTCCAGGGAGCGGATGTTGTCCCGCACGCGGGCTGCCAGAAATCGCGCTACGTCGGGGGGCAGTGTCACCCGCTGCTCCCGCGCCTTCGCTTCCAGGATGGCCAGGCGGGTCTCCTCATCAGGGGGCTGGATGTCTGCCACCAGGCCCCACTGGAAGCGGGAACAGAGCCTGGCCTCCAGGCCGGTGATGGCCGCCGGCGGCCGGTCGCTGGCGACTACGACCTGGGCGCCGTTGGAGTGCAGGTCATTGAAAGTGTAGAAGAACTCTTCCTGGGTGCGGCCCTTGCTGGCCAGGAACTGGATGTCGTCCATCAGGAGGAGTTGGACGGAGCGGTAGCGCCGCCGGAACTCGTCGCCGCGCCCCTGAGCGATGGAGGTGACAAAATCGTTCACGAACTGCTCTGAGGTAATGTATAAGGCGTTGTTGTTGGCCTGGGCGGCGCGTAACGCGATGGCCTGTAGCAGGTGCGTCTTGCCCAGCCCCGGCGTGCTGTAGATGAAGAGAGGGTTGTAGTCCGCGCCGGGCCTCTCGGCGGCGGCCACGGCGGCAGCGGCCGCCATGCGGTTGGAGTCCGCGATGACAAAGGAGCGGAAGTTGTAGCGGGGGTTGAGGCGCTGCCGCAGCATGGGACTGGAGATAATGGACTGGGCCGCGGAGCCGTTGGCCAGAGGCAGATCATCATGTGTGGCAGTCGCCGCGTGCCCGTTGCCATTGCCGTAGCCGCCGTTGCCCACCGCCCCGCCGTTGCGGCCGATGATCTCGAAGGCGACTTCCGTGGGACGCCCCAGGATACCGCCGATTGTCTGCGAGACGAGGCCTCGCATGCGGGTCGCCAACCACTCCTTGACGAACTCCGTCGGCACCCCGACGACGAACTGCCCGTCCCCATGACTCAGGCCTTTGGTATCCTTCAGCCAGGTATCATAGTTCGGACGGGTAACATGGATCTGAAGCTGGCCCAGGGCAGTGTCCCATATACGTTCAGCAGTGGGGTCCGCCATGCAAAGCCTCCGTTGAGTTGGGCGGTTAGTGTCGTTGGGGAGCGGATGGCGGAACCATAGCAAGGGCTAAGCAGGGGAGTCAAGGGCATTATGTTAATCGTGGTGGAAGATGCGGGGCCTTTTCGAACTACCAAAGAAGGGCCGCCCGGAAAAGCGGTTGCTGCCCCTCAAATGCCCCGCATATAATCCGCCTCAGGCGGACGCCGCCGGCTGCTTGGAGGTGAGTTTCTCGTGCTCTTGACCCTGGACGTAGGCAATACGAACGTCACCCTCGGCGTATACGATGGCG
>JBGQEU010000251.1:0-2970 GCA_041496525.1 Dehalococcoidia bacterium | reverse complement strand
GTGCTTCGTTATTCGATCGCGCCGAGTATTGACAACCATCTATATATGCCATATCATGGCCTCACCATGACAACCGAAGTCACACAGCCGGCCACGGCTCAGACGGCCTGCTGCGGCACGGCCAGCCGCGGCCTGGAATCAGGTATGGCGCACGCCGCCGGCCTCTTCAAGGCGTTGTCCGGCGAGACCCGGTTGCGGATCCTCAAGTCGCTCACGGAGATGCGGGAGCTGTGCGAGTGCAATATCGTGCCTGCCTTCGGGCTATCCCAGCCGACCATCTCGTATCACCTGAAGGTCCTGCGCGAGGCCGGTTTGATCGAGTCGGAGCGGCGCGGACAGTGGGTGTACCACCGCGTCAACCAACGGGCGCTGCTCGGCGCCGTCCACCACCTGACGGAGATGGGGTAACCGCTGTGTAGGGGCGCGGCTCGCTGCGCCCCTGCCAAGCAAACAGGGAATCGAACGATATCAATAAAGGAGGTCCAGATGACCAGCGAACAAGAGATTAAGGAAGAGGTCCGCAAGCGCTACGCCTCACGGGCCGCTAAGGTCCAGCAGAGCGGTGGCTGTTGCGGCCCGGACGAGGTCAGCCTGATCAGCTCCGAACTCTACACAACGGACGAGATCCGCCAGCTGCCGCCGGAGGCCGTCGTGGCCTCGCTGGGCTGCGGAAACCCGGTCGCCATCGCCGAGATGCGCGAGGGTGAGACCGTCCTCGACCTGGGATCGGGCGGCGGCATCGACGTGCTGCTCTCCGCCCGCAGAGTCGGCCCGGCAGGGAAGGCCTACGGTCTCGACATGACAGACGAGATGCTGGCGCTGGCCCGGAAGAACGCGCGCAAGGCGGGCGTCACGAACGTCGAGGTCCTGAAGGGCGAGATGGAGGCCATGCCGCTCCCGGACGCCGAGATCGACGTGATCATCAGCAACTGCGTCGTCAACCTGTCGCCGGACAAGGACCGGGTCCTGCGCGAGGCGTATCGCGTGCTGAAGCCGGGCGGCCGGCTGGCCATCGCCGACATCGTGGCCCGCCGCGAGATGCCGGCCGACCTCAAGCGCAGCCTGGAGCTGTGGGCTGGCTGTGTGGCTGGGGCCCTCGTCGATGAGGAGTACCGCCAGAAGCTGGCCACAGCCGGGTTCGCGGACATCGAGATCGAGTCGGTGCGTGAGTACACGGCCGCGGACGCAGAGAGCGGAGGGCTGGGCGACCTCGTGCGAGGGTACGTCAACGAGGGCGGCGCAGGGCTGGGCATCTTCAGCGCCATCGTGCGGGCCAGGAAGCCCAGCGCCGCCCCTGGCTCCGGCTGCACGCCCGGGGAGTGCTGCTGAACCGTTGACTTCTGGGCTGACCCTGGGGTCAGCCGGGCGTACGCAATCAGTGCGCCGCAGGTAATCCGAAGCTTACCTGCGGCGTATTCCCATTTTCGGCCGGCCTTGCTACGATACTGGAACCGGACTACGGATCTGCGCGCCCCGCGAACGCCGACCGACCGGGCCATTCCTGAAAGGAGCGATGGATGAGTGGCGCCAAAGACCTGAAGACGAGTATCGAGCGGTCCATCAGGGCCCTTAGCCTGCGCCCCAACGTTGGCCAGGGCTCGGCGACGACGACGGTGAAAGTGCGCAGCGGCGTCACCTGCGACATCGAGGACGGGTCGTGGAAGCTGGTCGCCGACGAGATGCCGGGCGATGGTGGCGCCGGCCTGGGCCCCGACCCCGGCGTGTTCGGCAGGGCGGCGCTCGGCAGTTGCCTGGCCATGGGCTACGCGATGTGGGCCGCCAAGCTGGACATACCGGTCGACAGCGTGGAGGTCGTCGTCGAGGTGGACTACGACGCCCGCGGCATGTACGGCGTGGACGACAGCGTTTCGCCCGGCTGGACGGCCGTCCGCTACACGGCGCACATCAGCAGCCCCGCCGGCGAGGAGAAGGTCCGCGAGCTCGTCGAGTTCGCCGACCGCCACAGCCCCCTGCTGGACGATTTCCGGCGCGCGATACCTGTGACCGGCGAGCTGCGGATCGCGCAGACGGTCGTGAAGTAGCGCCGGTGGAACCTAAGCTGCACCGCCGTGTCCAGCGCTACGGTTGGGACCTGGCGGTAAACGACTACGACCGCTTCTTTGTTCCGCTCCTGCGGCACTGCTCGGAGCGCTGCATCTCGCTGCTGGAGCTGACGCCCGGCGAGCGCGTGCTCGACGTCGCCACGGGTACCGGCGTGGCGGCCTTCATGGCAGCGGCGAGCGTGGGGCCGTCCGGAGAGGTGGTGGCGACCGACATCTCGCAGAAGATGGTGGACGCCACCCGTGAGGAGGCCCAGAGGCGCGGTGCCGGCAACATCCGCTGCGAGCGGGTGGACGCCGAAGAGCTTTCGTACGCGGACGGCTCGTTCGATGCCGTCACCTGTGTGCTCGGCCTGATGTACCCGGCCGACCCGCAGCGCGCGGTCGAGCAGATGCAGCGGGTGCTGCGCCCCGGCGGCCGCGCCGCCGTCGCGGTCTGGGGCCGGCGCGAGCGCTGCGGCTGGGCGTCGATATTCCCCATCGTGGACGCGCGGGTGGAGTCCGACGTCTGTCCGCTGTTCTTCCAGCTAGGGTCGCCGGGCGCGCTCGCTTACGCCTTCGAGCGGGCGGGCTTCGTGGACCCGCGCGAGGAACGGATCGACCGCCCACTATCATTCGACGGCGAGCGGGAGGTGCTGGCGGCGGTGTTCGCAGGCGGGCCGGTGGCCCTGGCCTACTCCAAGTTTTCCCAGGAGGAGAGGGAAGCGGCCCACCGCGAGTACCTCGAGAGCATCGAGCCGTGCCGCAACGGTGGCGGTTACGAGATCCCCGGCGAGTTCGTGTATATGCTGGCGCGGAAGCCGTAGGGATGCGGTTGACGGGTTTCGTTCGGTCTGCCTGCCCGCCTCTGGAGGGAGCTTGTCGAGCCACAAACACCCCACGAGCCATTTCCATCACCCGGTCAGATGTG
>JBGQEU010000250.1:0-2988 GCA_041496525.1 Dehalococcoidia bacterium | reverse complement strand
TGCGCGTCCTCTACCAGACCTGGGCCTGCGAGCCAGTCGTGGAGGACGGGCGCATCACGGCCGTCGTCATCCAGAACAAGGCAGGCAGGCAGGCGATCGCACCGTCAGTCGTCATCGACGCGACGGGCGACGGCGATATCTTCGCGGCGGCTGGAGAGCCGTACGAACTGGAGCGCGTGCACCCCTGGCTGTGGTTCCTCATGAGCGGCGTGAAGGACATCGAGAAGTCCTTCGAGTCAGGCAAGGGGTTCTACTTTCAGACACCGGGGGCAGGCCGGGTGCTGGTGCCGTGGGGCGGCGAGGCGCGCGTCAATCGCACGATCGACGCCACCGACCCGCAGGAGGTGTCGGGGGCGCTCGCCGAGTGCCGGCGGATGGTGAGGGATGAGGCGGCGCGCCTCAAGGGCTCCGTGCCCGGCTTCGAGGACGCCTACGTATCGATGATCGCCGACCAGTTGGGGATCACGGAGTCGCGGCGTTTACAGGGCAACTATGTCATGGTCCGCGAAGACCTGGACCGCCCGTTCGATGACGTCATCGCGCGGACGGGGCACTGGACCAAGTACGCCTGCGTCTACAACGTCCCTTATCGCAGCCTGCTCCCCCGCGGCGTCAGCAACCTGCTGGTGGCGGGCCGCTGCATCTCCGTCGATCATCGCGTGCATCACGCTACGAAGGAGATACCGCCGTGCATGGCGACGGGGCAGGCGGCGGGAACGGCGGCGGCGATGGCCGCGGAGCAGGGAGTCAAGGTGCAGGAGCTGGACGTGTTGGCGCTCCAGAAGCGCTTGCGGGATCAGGGCGCGATACTGAAGTAGGTGATCGCTACTCGGCGAGGTGTGCTTCCACCGTGCGCAGGCGGCGCACCAGCACGGGGAGCATGGAGACGGCAATCTCCGGGTGGTTCTTCAGCTCGGCCAGGAAGTCCCAGCGGGTCATGGCCAGGCACTCGGTGTCCTCGACGGCGCGGACCGTGGCCGAGCGCGGAAACCCTTCGAAGAGAGCCATCTCCCCGAAGAATTCATTTGGGCCCAGTGCGTTCAGAAGCTGGGGGTTACCGCTGTCCACGCCGCGCACGACCTCTACTTTCCCCGAGAGGATGATAAAGAACCCCGCCGCCTGATCCTTCTCCTTGACGATTACGTCGCCGGCGGCGATCGTCCGGGGCACCATCAGCTTGGCGAGCCGGTCGAGGTCTCGCCGGCCGAGTTCGGAGAATATGGGGACATTCTTAAGGATTTCTTCCCGGCTCATGATGTACCTCCGGAGATTAGCACCCTTCCGGGTGTGGACGGGGCCATTTGTACCAGACAATCATCGGGGCGTCAATCATCGGGGCATTGGCGCAGCTATCAGCCGCCCCGGCGGGGCAGAATAACAGTGGCCTGGGCGGGCGTCGTCACGCCTTCCCGCGTGTTCTCCGCCCACACCTCCAGATCAACGCAGCCCTGCCCGTCACGCTCGTACTTGGCGGTAACCTTGCCCCGGCAGACCATCGCATCGCCCGGTCTCTGCTGCCGGCGCATCTCGAAGTAGAGGCGACGCAGGAAACCTTCGTCACCCATCCAGTCAGTGATGACGCGGACCTGGGCTGGCTGCACGAATCCGGTGTTCATGAAAACGTCCGGGTGGCCGGCCTTCCTGGCGAAGGCAGGGTCGAAGTGGGCCGGGTACCAGTCCTGCGATCCGCTGATCTGGAGGAACAGGCGCCTGGGCGTTATGTCGAGTGAGATCTGGGGCAGGTCCTGCCCTATTTCGACATCCTCCCAGTAAGGTTGCGGGCGTGTCACGGTGCACCGCCCTCACGCGGGGCCGGGCGCATCGGATGCCGCGGCGGCAGCCACCTCTTCCGGCGTGCGGTGCGTCAGCATTGTGTTGCGGATGACGCAGACGGCTTCGTCGCGCTGGTTCGTAATGATAGCCTCGGCCACGATCCAGACGGCTTCGGGGTCGATGCTGATGCCCTTCTGATAGACGTCGGCGATGCGGCGGCGGACGGAAAGATGATCGCCGGCCTTGATGCGGCGGGACCACTCGACCTCCTGGCTCATGTTGACGATGCGTTTTCCGGGCGTCGGCACGATCGGGAAGAGCGGCTCGAAGACGGCGGGCCAGGGGCCGAGGCTGGCGAAGTAAAGGGCCAGCCAGCCGGACGGGGGGCAGAGGACCGCGCCGTGGATCGTCGTCTCGGCGTAGTCAGGGTCGATGAACAGCGGGTTGTTGTCATCCACCATGTGGCAGTGGCGGCGGATGGGGTCGTGCTCCACCGGGTAGCGGCCGCGGGCCTTAGCCGTCTCGAAGCCGATGTACTTGCGGCGCACGGCCTCGATGTCGTACGCGCCGGCCACGGCCCTACCCCCCGGCCGCGGCCGTCTGGTGCACCCGCGTCAGGAACCCGCTGAGAACGCGGTTGAACTCGGCCGGGGCTTCGATCTGCGGGGTGTGGCCGGCACCGGGGATGATCGCCAGCTCGCTGCCGCCGATGCGCTCGTTCATGTGCTGGGACGGCCGCAGAAACGGCTCGTCGTTCTGGCCGCAGACGATGAGAGTTGGCGCCTTGATGGTGCCCAGCCGGTCGAGCAGCGGCTCGCGCTCGGTCATCGCCCGGGCACAGTAAAGGTACGCCTCCAGCGACGTGAGCAGGAACTGCTGCCTCCAGACTTCTAGTAGCTGGGGGTGAGCACGCAGCCGCTCGGCCTGAGGATTAGTGCGCAGTTGCTCTTCGAAGACGGCCTCCATGCCTTGCTCCTGCGCGATCTGCAGAAGACGCGCCCGCTCCTGGCTGCGCATGCCTTCCGGGATCTCCGCCGCCGTATCGACGAGGATCAGCGCCGGGAAGAGGTCCGGGTGGTCCAGGATGAGGAGCTGGGCGATCATGCCGCCCATGGAGTGGCCGGCCAGGTAGCAGGTATCGATGCCAAGCGCCCGGACCAGCCTGTACACGTCCTCAGCCATCACTTCCGCCGCATAGTCCTCCGGCCGCGTGGG
>JBGQEU010000249.1:0-2998 GCA_041496525.1 Dehalococcoidia bacterium | reverse complement strand
TTAAAATATAGGCGAGATGGACGAGCAACTGGACTTCATTGACCTGACGATCCTGGAGATCCTGCAGCGGGACGGCCGCGCCTCGCACTCCGCCATCGCCGAGGCCGTGGGGTTGAGCCAGCCCAGCGTGCACGAGCGCGTGAAGAAGCTGGAGCAGAGGGGTGTCATCAAGGGCTACGCCGCTATCGTCAACCCGGAGGCGTTGGACCTCAGCGTGCTGGCCTTCATCAGCGTCCGCCTGAACGAGCGGCGCACCTCGGACACGGCGGCCGTCGTGCGTGACATCCCGCAGGTGTTGGAAGCGCACCACGTTGCCGGTGAGGACTGCTTAATCGCCAAGGTGCGCTGCCGTTCGCCGCACGACATCGAGCGCATCCTGGACCAGATCTGGCAGAAGCTGCCGGTGGCGGCCACGAAGACCACCATCGCCTTCTCATCATACAAAGAGAGCACCGTCCTGCCCGTGCGGGGGTGCCGGCCGGAGGCGGAGGAGCAGAGTGCTTAGGGTGGAGCCCGGCCGCGAGGAGGAGTTCGAGGCGCTACGGGCGTGGCTGACCGCCAGCGCCTCGCTGAATCGCGTCGTCCAGGCGACGGACCCACAGCCCGGCCCGGAAGCCCGGCTGCGCCCGCTGCCGCCGCTGCTCGTGTCGTCACGCCGGCGGGCCCTGATCCCCGAGGCTCCGTTCCGGGCGCCACAGCTCGAAGCCACCAACTCCTGAAGCCGCCCCGGGCGCGGCGAGCGGCGCCCCTACAGCCGGCCAATCAGGCGAACGACCAGCAACCCCCTACGCCAGAGCGATGCTAAAGACCGGGTGGAGTTCGGCAATGCGCTGGAACTCCTCCAGCGGCGCGTCCGGCTCGATGCCGAAGTGCGCCTTCGTCGACAGCGTGTTCTCCTTCAAGTACTTCTGGATGATCGGCGCCCGCTTCGCCGCACCGATCTCCGCCAGCGTCACCTTCTGCTTGCCGCCGTGGCGGATCACCGCCTCGCCGCCTGCCGCCCGCACGTTGCGCACCCATTCCGACTCTCCACGCGGCGACACCAGATAGCGCTGACCCTCATACTCGACGACGTTGAGTACAGCCGCCCGCGGCCGGCCGGACCGCCGTCCGTTGACTTCCAGCGTGATCATGCGCGATGGGCCAATGCCTCTGGAAGCTAGCCAGGACACGAAGCCGTTCATCCACTGCACAGGCTTCGAGGGCCGTCGATAGATGGTCACGTAACGCTCCTTTCCCGCCTTGGGCGGGCGCCGTCCGCCAGGGGCGTCTCCGGCGCGGCTGCCGCCACGTCCTTCACGCGCAGCTCCATCCCGCCGTTCGAATTGCGGTCGCCGCCGAAAGTATACACAACGTCCAGGCGCTGCCCCGGCTGCACGCCATGATCGCCCAGACCGAAAGCGATCGCCGGCCAGTTCGCCCGGCCATCCTTCAATCGCAACCGTAGATGCCGGCCGTCATCTCCCACGGCGCGAACATCGGCCACCTCCAGGTCTCGGCTCAGGAAGACCGGCTCCGGGTTACCCTGCCCGAAGGGAGCCAGGCAGGCCAGCGACTGGATCAGCTTGCCGTTGACGCGGTGCAGGGGGATCGCGGCATCGATGTCAATGACCGGCACCAGTTCAACGTGCGCTAGCTCATCACCGGCCCGCGCCGTCAGGGCCTCCTTCAGCGCGGGCAGATTCTCGTTCTCCGCAGTGAAGCCCGCCGCTGCCCTGTGGCCGCCGAAGCGGACCATCAGTTCCGCATGGTTGCGGAGAGCACCCGTGATGTCGAACTCCGGGATGCTGCGGCAGCTGGCGCGGCTCGTCGCTTCCCCCCTCTCGTATACGACGGCCGGGCGGTAGTGCTCCTCGGCCAGCCGGCCGGCGACCAGGCCGACGATGCCGGGCGGCATGTCCGCGTGCCCTACGAAGATCAGCGGCCCGCCTGCGGCGGAGTCATCGTCCATCAGCATCCGGTGGGCCAGCTCCAACGCCGCGGCGGTAGCCTGCTGTCGCCGCGTGTTCAAGTCCGTCAGCTCCAGGGCCCGCTGCGTCGCCCGCTCCTCGTCTTCCTCCATCAGCAGGTCGAGGGCCAGGCGCGCGTGGGCCAGCCGGCCGGCGGCGTTCAGGCGCGGCCCCAGGCCATAGCCGATGGAGCCCTCGTCAACGTGGCTCGGATCGATCCCGCTGGCCTCCATGAGGGCGCGCAGGCCCGGCCGCTGAGTGCGAGAAAGGACGGCCAGGCCCTGCTTTACCAGCCACCGGTTCTCCCCTTGCAGGGGCGCCATGTCGCAGACGGTGCTCAGCGCCACCAGGTCCAGGTAGCGCTCGGGCTGCCACGGGCGCTGCAGCAGTTCGTGCAGCGCCGCCATGAGCTTGAAGGCAAGGCCCCCGGCCGCCAGCTCCGGGTCCGGGTAGCGGCTTTCGGGCCGCCTGGGGTTCACGATGGCCGTAGCCACAGGCAGCTCGCGCGGGATGGAGTGGTGGTCGACGATGATCACGTCCATCCCCACCTTGCGTGCGAAAGCAACCTCCGCCACGGAGCTCGTGCCGCAGTCGGCGGTCACCACCAGGCCCGCCGCCTGTTCCCGGAGCGACTGCAGGGCGCCGTTATTGACGCCGTAGCCCTCGCTGAACCGGTCCGGGATGTAGGGGACGACGCGACCGCCCAGGCCGCACAACCCCTCGGTGAGGATGGCGGTCGCCGTAACGCCATCGACGTCGAAGTCGCCGTAGACGGCGATCAGCTCGCCGTCGTGGATGGCCCGTCGCAGGCGGTGCAGCGCCGCCTCCATGTCCGGGAGCAGCAGCGGGTCGTAGTCCGGCCGGGCGTTGTCCAGGAAGGCGTTCGCGTCCGAGAGCGTCCTGACGCCGCGATGCCACAGCAGGTGCCGGATAAGAGGCTGGTGCTGCAGCCCATCCAGCTCGCCGTCCGGGAAACGGCCCCGCAGCTGCCAGCGCTTACCGGTGGCGGTCACGCTCGCCTCCGTTCGCGCGGGCACTCGGAACCCGGA
>JBGQEU010000248.1:0-3059 GCA_041496525.1 Dehalococcoidia bacterium | reverse complement strand
CCCGCCGTCCGATGGGGCCAGCGGCCGATCCACCCCATCGATTTCTTCCAGTGCAAGGACGGCGGCTGGGTCTTCGCCCTCTGCATCGAAGAGCACCAGTGGCAGGCGCTGGTGGAGCTGATGGGCAGCCCGGAATGGACCCAGTGGGAGGTCTCGGCCAACCGCTTCGTCCGCGCCTCCAACTGGGACGCCCTGCGGCCGTTCATGGAGGAGTGGGTGAGCCAGTGGACCGCGGACGAGCTGTACCGGGCGGCGCAGGCCAAGCGCATCCCCTTCGCACCGGCGTCTACACTCTCTGACCTTCTCCACTCTGAGCACCTCAAGGCGCGAGGCTTCTTCGTCGAAGTCAGGCACCCGGAGACCGGCACGCTGAAGTACCCGGGCGCCCCTTACAAATTCAGCCAGACCCCCTGGCAGATCCGCACCCCGGCGCCCACCCTGGGCCAGCACAACCAGGACGTCTTCGGCGGGCGGCTCGGCCTCTCTGCCGCGGAACTGAAGTCGATGCACGAAGCGGGGGTCATCTAGAATGCCCGGCCCGCTCGACGGGATCCGCGTCGCCGACTTCACCTGGGTCTGGGCCGGCCCCAGTTGCACCATGCAGCTGGCCCACATGGGCGCCGAGGTCATCCGTATGGAGTCCGCCCGCCGCATCTGCGTGCTGCGCATGCTGCCGCCCTGGCCGGACGGCCAGCCGCACCCCAACCGCTCCGGCTACTTCAACCAGTACAACCAGGGGAAGCGCGGCATCCTGCTCGACATCACCAAGCCCGAAGGCAAGGAGATCGCCAAGCGGCTCGTCGCTATCAGCGATGTGGCCGCCGAGAACTTCGCCGGCGGCGTCATCAACCGCCTCGGCCTCGGCTACGAGGAGCTTCGGAAGGTGCGGCCGGACCTCGTCATGATCAGTATGTCCGGCTACGGACAGACCGGCCCGGACGCGTCCTTCGTCTCCTACGGTCCAGCCCAGGTGCCGCTGTCCGGGATGTCGCAGTTAACGGGGTATCGGGGCTGGCCGCCGATGCACGCCGGCATGTCCTACGGCGACCCCAACGCCGGCCTCCACGCCGCCTTCGCCCTCATCGCCGCGCTCTACCACCGAGAGCGCACCGGCAAGGGACAGTACATCGACATGTCACAGTGGGAATCGACGATGGCCGTCATCGGCGACGGCATCATGCACTACACGATGAACGGCGAGCAGCCGGCGCGCGACGGCAGCCGCGTACCGGAGATGGCCCCGCACGGCATCTTCCGTTGCGCCCCTGGGCCGGCGCCTGTTGCCGGCTTCCCGGAGGACGACCGCTGGGTGAGCATCGCCTGTGGCTCCGACGCCGAGTGGCAGGCGCTCTGCGCGGTCATGGGCCGGCCCGAGCTGGCCGGCGACCCCCGCTTCCGCACCCTGGCCGGCCGCAAAGCCAACGAAGACGAGCTGGAGGCGATCGTGGAGGCGTGGACATCGCCACTCGATCCGTTCGAGGTCAAGGACCGCTGTCAGGCCGCCGGTGTCGCCGCCTTCCCGCCGCTCATGAACAAGGAGCTGGCCGAAGACCCTCACCTCAACGCCCGTGCTTTCTTCGTCGAGAAGGAGCACCCGGAGGTGGGCGTCCGCAAGCACGCCGGCATCCCCTGGCGGATGTCCGGCACCCCATGCGAGGTCTGGCGCGCGGCCCCTGTCATGGGCCAGGACAACGACTACGTCTTCGGCGAACTGCTGGGGATGTCCGGCCCGCAGATCGCTGACCTGGTTTCCCGCGAGGTCATCCGTTAGCGCCACTCCTCTTGGTAACGGGCGACAAGCCCCACTATCCCCCTCCCGCCGTTTGACCCCTTCGCGCCGCTAACGCAAATGGCCCAGTGGGCGTTGGGAGTCGTTCTGATTGCAGCCCGGACTCCGCCATGCTAACTTGCTGTAAGTGCATAACCCCGTCAAACCGCTGCCAATAGCCGGCAAGACCTCTGTTAATGCCGCTCCCGCCAAGCGGACACGCAGAGGGCCTCACACCAGACAACAAATCCTGGACGCGTCCCTGCGCCTCTTCTCGGAACGCGGCTTCGCCCGCACTACTGTCCGCGACATCGCCCGGAAGGCGGGCATCACGGATGCGGCGATCTACTACCACTTCGAGTCCAAGAGGGACCTGCTGGAAGCGCTGGTCGAGGAGCGGGGCTTCGTCGCGGGACTGCAGAACCTGGAGCGGATGGGCACTGACCTGCCACTGGAGGAGAGGGTGCTCTGGATGGCGCGGGGCGCCATCAACATCATGGACGAGAACCGCGATTTCCTGCGCCTCATCGTCATGGAAGGCCTGGGCGCCGACGAGGCGGCCCTGGAGCAGTACCACCGCCTCCTCGACCTGTGGGAGACCGCGCTCACCGCCGTCCTGCATCGCTACGAGGACAAGGGCCAGTTGCCGGCAATCTCCCCTCAGGACCTGGCGCGTCAGATCATCTACACGATCCTCATGGCGTTCCAGGACGCCCTCCTGGGACGGCACAGCGACCCCGGCGCACCCACCGGCGACCGCCGGGACGCCCTGGCCGCTTTCGTGGGACCGGCCCTTCTCCGCATACTGCGCGGCGTGGCCCGGGCGTGACCCACAGGCGCTATCGCCGGTGTCTCCGTGACTCTTGAGCCCTGCGCGATGAGCTATCTGCCTCCGGGGCGCTAGTCTGTGGCCCACCTCAACATTGGCCTCATCGGCTGTGGCTTCATCGGCCGCTTCCATTCGGCCGGCATCCGCGCCATCGCCCGCCGGGAGTTGCTGGACATTACCTACGCCGCCGTCTGCGACAGCGATGAGCAGCGGGCCCGCTCCTTCGCCGCTGCCGCCGGCGTCGCCACGGTCCTGACCGACCCCCTGGAGCTCATCAGTTCACCGGAGATCGACGCCGTCTACGTCTGCGTTCCAACTTCGGAGCACAAGGATCTGGTCCTGAGAGCGGCCGCGGCCGGCAAGCACATCTTTTGCGAGAAGCCCCTGGCCACCAACCTGCGAGACGTCGAGGAGATGGTGGCGGCCGTCGACCGCGCCGGCGTAAAGGCGGGGGTCGGCCTG
>JBGQEU010000247.1:0-3079 GCA_041496525.1 Dehalococcoidia bacterium | reverse complement strand
GCGTCCTCTTCGATCGCGATGATCGGCACCTCCCGCTGCACGAGCTGCGCGAAGTTGGCGTCGTCTTCACCGCGGGCCTTAAGTAGAGCGACGATCGCATCGGCGCCCCAGTCCTTGAGGTGACGCGCCGCCACGAGGCCGTCGCCCCCGTTGTTGCCGGGGCCGGCCAGGACGAGGATGCGCCGCTCGGCCAGCTCGCCCAACAGCAACCATGCTTCCTGCGCCACAGCCAGGCCGGCGTTCTCCATGAGCTGAGGCACAGGCACGCCGGCTGCCCGCTCCGCCTCCTGCATCTCAATCACAGTCGCCAGCTTCACGGCGCCCCCCGCCCCGCCCGATATTGGCCACAGATGAACACAGATGGGCACGGATGGATCACACGCCACCCCCCACGACGATTTGGCCGCGGATGGGCGCAGATGTTCGCGGATGCCCCCGGCCGCACCTGCCGATCTCCTTCGTTAAGCCCATCCGTTAATCCGTTCGGCTATCCGTTGACAGACACCACGGTGGCGGTCCTCACTTCGCGTACTTCTCCGGCGCCCGGACGAACTTACGCAAGCAGTCCTCGGAGCAGAACGCCTGGTCGCGGCCGTCGAGGCTCAGCCTCGCCGCCACTTCGCCAGGCCCCAGCTCCATGCCGCACACCGGGTCGATCACCTTCGTCTGCAATTCAGGGCCGGCGGCGCGGGCCTCGAAGATTTCCACCTCGGCGGCCAGCCCCTTGAGACGCCGCTTCCCGAGGCGGATGAACTCGACTCCCTCCATGCCTTGCGCCCGCCGCCGGACGTCCCCGGTGACGAGGGTCTGGTGTCTCTGCGCCTCCGAACCCAGGCGGGATGCGATGTTCACGTTGGAGCCGAGGTAATCCCCTTCGCGGTAGAGCACCGGGCCCCAGTGGAGTCCGGCGCGTACGGCGGGGAACTGAGGCTCGGCGTCGGCCCGCTCCTCCAGTTCCAGCGCGCAGGAGACCGCGGAGAAGCACTCCGAGAACACGATCATGAAGGCATCGCCGATCTGCTTGACGATCCTGCCGTGGCAGCGCCTGGCAGCGGCGCGCACCATCTCCGAGAAGCGCTGCAGCACCTCTGCCGCCTTAACGTCGCCCATCGCCTCGGCCAGCGGCGTAAAGCTGGCCAGGTCCACGAACATGACCGCCTGCCGAATCTGTCCCGGCGTATCAGTCCTCTCCGCCAGGCCGGCTTCCTCCTCCAGGTGCATGAGCATGTCGTCCCAGGTGGCCTTGATGACGCCCTTGCGGTGGAAGAAGAGCAGGGCCGGCTCCACCAGGGGCTCTATCTTCATCCCGGCCTCTTCCAGGCGGGCGACCAGTTCCTGCGGCGTGAGGCCCTCTCCCTTCAAGCGCTGGTGGATATAGAAATGGCTGGTGCGCGAGCCCACCTCTGCCACGCGACTCATGGCATCGGCGTAGACGCGCAATATCTGCATCAGCGCCTCCTCCGGGTAGCCGGCATCCAGCGCTATCTTGCAGGACCGGAAGTAAGGGATGTCCTCGTGGTCCACCATCTCGCCCGGCTGGTGGAGGCCGCCGGCCTCGACCAGGCGGCGAGCCAGGTCGAGGTCCAGCCCCACGATCTCAGCGGCCTCGGCCAGCGTGTACATGGGGCCGGATACGCGCTCGCCAACCTCGTCGAGGATCCGCCGCAGAACCGAATCCGGCTGGCGAATAGCCCGAGCCAGAGACTCCAGACTGATCCCATAGTGCAGCACATCGTGGACCAGGCGCGCCCGGCCCACATCGCGGTGGTCGAACCCTTGACCTTCGGGGAGCCCGATCAGCCCGGCCGCGCGCCACTTCTCCAGCCGCTCCGGGGGTTCGCCCGTGCGGCGGCTCAACTCCTCCGGGGTGAGTGAATCAACCATCCAGCAACCCTCGGTCCCGCAGGATGCCGGCGAACTTCTCCCGCCAGGCCGGGCGGTCCGGCTCCAGGTCGTTCGACTGGCCGACAACGAAGGCGACGGCGTAATCGTGGCTGTGGCTCATGCTGATGTCCAACCGCTCCAGGGCGATGCGCTGCGCCCGCTTCTGCGCCCGGCCGTGCAGGTAGACGAGCGGCTTCCCCCGGTGGTTAGGCAGCACCTCGATCTCCCGCCAGGCGACGCCGCGCGCCCCGGTGCCCAGCGCCTTCATCACGGCCTCCTTGGCGGCGAAGCGGGCCGCCAGCTCGCTGACGCGCCCCCGGCAGAAAGCGACCTCCAGGTTGGTGTACACACGGCGCAGGAACCTCTCTCCGAACCTCGCCAGCGCCCTCTCCACTCGCTCGATCTCGATGATATCGACTCCCACGGCGTTGGCGTTCATCGCCGCCATTCTAGCATCGCCGTCGCGCGTCGGCTAACGGACGGCTGTCATACTGACAATACGCCCAGGCGCTTACGCATTTCCAGCGATTGCCCACATATTGGGTCGATTCCTCTGTAGGATTTCTTAAGGGCCTGTGACACAATGCTCTTGTCACGCAAGCGATAGCGGACGGATAGTGCCGCTGGGGCAATGTCGGAGGTTTCCCATGACAATCGACGCCGGGAACAAGACGAAGACCGCGAACGGGAGCACGCCGGTCGCGCCCAACATCATCCGCCGGCCGCAGGTGTACGTTGTGGGCAGGCAGAACGTGGACCGGCCCGAGATCGACCGCTTTCTCGGCGACCACGGCATGGCGTGGGAGACCGACACCGAGATCGGCGGCGAACAGCTCGTGGAAGCCGGCGGCCGCCTCTGCTACGTCTCCTACGGCAAGGGCCGCAAGACCAACGCCGAGTACGTGAACAACATCATCGGGCAGAAGCACGGGTCGGTGCTGGAGCACGCCGTCTGGAACTTCATCATCGCCGGCGTCTCCCGCTCCTTCACGCACGAGCTGATCCGCCACCGCGCCGGCTGGGCCTACTCCCAGCTCTCGCAGCGCTACGTCGACGAGTCGAGCGCCAGTTATGTCGAGCCAGACGTCATCGCCGGGGACGAGCACCTGCACGCCGCGTGGCTGCGCGCCATCCAGACCTCCCACCAGGCGTACCTGGACCTCGTAGAGGGGCTGATGGCCAAGCTGGCGGATGT
>JBGQEU010000246.1:0-3096 GCA_041496525.1 Dehalococcoidia bacterium | reverse complement strand
GCTGGCCAGCTTGCCGGGGCTGGCTGCGTGCCTCATTTGGTAGTGCGGCCGCTCGTCCAGCCGCTTGTTGACCTCGCGGCTCAGCCACATGCCCTGGTCCAGCATCAAGTCCACTTCCTGCAGCCCAATCACATCGGGCCGTAGCTCAACCATCTGTTCGACGACGAGCGGCGCCCTGCGCTCCCATTCCCCCATGCGGTTGAACAGGTTCAGCGTAGCGATCGTCATCTGGGCCATGGCACCCTCCTTGCCCGCCAGAATACTACGCCCGGCCACTCCCGCCAATCGCCGATAAGGAACGGCCCCCGGGAGGCGCATCCAGGGGGCCATTCGGAGGCCGGAATATGCGATTCGCTAGGACGTGGCCGCCGGCGTGCGGACGGGCGCGTTCTGTACGGTCACCAGCCCGTCCAGCGTGCCGGACATCGTGTACGTGGTGCCGTTTGCGCGCGTGACCTTGATCTCCCCGTGCTTGTCCTGCGTGGAGAACGTGGCATCGAAGCGCACCTGGACACGGCCACCGCCCGGCGGGAAGAGACCACCCGCGCCGGTCACGTGGATCACGCCGTTCTCCACTTTGACGGTGCGCACTGCACCGTTGTAGTAGCCGTACTCCTCCGAGAAGAAGCGCAGCGCGCCGCCGATCTTCCCGTTGCGGTTGCCGGCATGCAGGTCCACGGTGGCGTACTCACCACCGTCCTCCTCCAACTGACCGACCGCGATGGCTACGAACCCACCCGTGGTCTGCGTAGTCTGCGCGCTGGCGGATGAGCCGTTAGTCAATCCCGCCACCGCCCCGAAGGCGCTCAACGCCACAACGAATAGCCCCGCGCCGATTCCAAATGCCTTCTTCATGAGATTCTCCTCTACCCCTCATAGTCCTTGCCGATAGACTGGATGCTAGCGAGGCGTCATGAAGCAGGGATTAAGCGGTCATTAGAGTCCCTTAAGCAGCGTCAACCATCCCTTGACCTGCGGGGCGCCTGGTTACGGTTGGGCGCGCAGGGTTTCGCGGGCCGCTGCCGCCAGCACAGCCGGGTCGCCGGGCGAGACTTCGCGCCGAGCGCTGGCGAAGACGTAGGTGAGCGCGGTCACCGTTCGCTGCGTCGCCGCCTCAATGCCGAGGACGTAGAGCCCGGCCTGCAGCTCGTAGTCCCGCAGCCGCGCCTCCACTTCGTCCGGGCCGATCTGGTCCGTCTTCCAGTCCACGACTTCGATGCCGCCGTCGCTTTCGATCAGGAGGTCCACGAACCCCTCCAACACCGTCCCGTCCTCCTGCACCGCGAACGGCACCTCACGCAGGGAGCGCCGGGCCTGCCGCGCGCGCGCCGCCGCTCCAGATTCGCGCAGCACCCACCGCACAAGCCGGGAGACGTCTCCCGCGCGGTCCGGGATCGCCTCCGCCACTGCCTGCGCGCGGGCAAACGCGCCGATCTCATCGTCCGACGCATCCAGCGGCAGGCTCTGAATCGCGGCGTGCACCGCGCGCCCCAGCCGGGTGCCTCCGCGGCCTCTTGCCCAGGGCTCGCTCTCATCAGCGGCCTCTGGCTTCTCTTCGCGCGTCTCGCCAGGCGTCGTTGCTCGTCGCGCAATCGCCGTGGCGCTCGTGTACTTCACGGTCTGCGCGCGGGTGACCAGCGCCGCGCGAGTGAGTGCCAGTTGCTCTTCGTCCACATCCGGAAGGTCCACGGTCAGCCCGGCAAAGGGCGCAGCGGCCGCAGTACCCGCCGACGAGGCCGGTTGCAGCTCGTTCGCGTGCTCGCAAGCGCCCGCCTCAATCAACCGCCTGGCCGCACACTGCCCCATCCTCGAGGTGTGATACAGGAACACGACCAGGTGGTCCCGCGCGCGCGTCGCCGCCACGTACAGGACCCGCCGGAACTCCGCTTCCTCGTGCAACTTCTCCAGCGCAACCAGATCAGCCACCGGGCCCAGCTCAAATCGCGAGTGCCGGCTCTTCGCGCCCACGCCGACCGCGACCCGCTGTCCCGCGCGGTCCGCCGTGAACACATCGCCGCGGTATCCCGGCGCTGCGCCCAGGCCGGCCATGAACACTATCGGGAACTCCAGCCCTTTCGCCGCGTGTACGGTCAGCACGCGCACCGCGTCCTCGTCGTCGTCCGCGCCCGCACCTTCGTTGTCGCGGATCGCCTCGCCGGACCTGCTCTCCAGCCACTGCACGAAGGCGCGCAGGCTCTCCGGTCCAGCCGCCTCAAACGACCGCGCCTGCTCCACGACGAAGCGCACGCGGCGAAAGCTGTTGCGGTCGCCGCGGTCCAGGATGCCCGTCTCCACCAGGCCTCTCTCCGCCGCGAACAATTCGGCCAGCGCGGCGATCGATCTCTGGTGGCGCTCCACGTGGTAGCGGCGGAGAACGCGCAGCGCATCGGCGACCGGCCCTTCTCGTGTCTCGGCGTCGCGGCCCAGGTACTCGAAGCGCCCGCCGGCTGCCGTGTGATGGGCGAGGTCCACATCAGAGCAGGCGAACGCTGGACTGCGCAGCGCCCCCACGACCGCCACCTGGTCAGCGGGGTCATCAATCGCGGTCAGGCAGTTGATGATGTCGCGCACTTCCTGCGTGCGGTAGATCAGGCTGCCGCCCTCCACCCGGTACGGCACGCCCGCATCCGCCAGCGCCCGCTCCAGCGCCGTCAAGATCGTCCGGCGCGGTATCAGGATGGCGATGTCGCCGTACCTCGCAGCGCGCACAACACTCAGATCGCGATCGTAAACCTGCCAACCTTCCGCGAGCACCGTCCGGCACTGGGCCGCCACCGCGTCCGCTTCCATTTGGCGAACCACTCGCGCCTTCTGCCCCTCCACCACGCCCCCCATCCACGCCACGCCCGCGCCCACCAGCGAGACATCGGGCCGCTCGGGATGGATCGCGTGATAGGGCGGCTGCACGTGCGGGTCCGTACCGTCGCCAATGGCGGATGCGAAGACGGCGTTCACCCAGTCCAGCACCGCCTCCCGCGAGCGTCCGTTGAGCGCCAGCGGCAGCGCGACGCCGCCGTTCTTCACGATGCGGTTCTGCGTCTCCGCGTACACCGCCATGTCCGCGCGCCGGAAGCGGTAGATGGACTGCTTGGGGTC
>JBGQEU010000245.1:0-3102 GCA_041496525.1 Dehalococcoidia bacterium | reverse complement strand
GGCCGCTGAAGGCGATCGTGCCCGGGCCGTACACGCTCGCCGCGCTGTCCCTCGATAAGCACTACAACAGCCGCGAGAAGCTGACGATGGCGCTGGCGGAGGCGCTGCGGCACGAGGTGGAGGCGCTGGTCAGGGCGGGCGCGGCCTACATCCAGGTCAACGACCCCATGATCGTGTTCAACAAGGACGATATCACCATCGCCGCGGGCGCCCTCACGCGCTTGCTGGATGGGATCACGGCGGAGCGCGGTGTCTACACGTGGTTCGGGAGCGCGAAGGGCGTGCTGCCGCAACTGCTGGACACGCCGGCGGATGTCATTGGCCTGGACTTCGTGTCCGGGCGCGACAACTGGGAGACGCTGCGCGGCCTGCGCTTCGAAAAGAAGCTGGGATTTGGCGTCGTGGACGGTCGCAACACCCGCATCGAGACGCCCGTCCAGGTGTCGGAGGCGATCAAGCGTGTGAGCGAGTTCGTGCCGCCGGAGCGATTGTACGTGAACCCCTCCTGCGGCCTGGAGTACGTCCCGCGCGAGGTGGCGTTCGAGAAGCTGAAGACGATGGCGGAGGGCGCGCGCCTGGCGGAAGGCGTACCGGCTTGACAAAGCAAAGCGGAGCCGAGCCCTGTAAGATGATGAGTGGAGCGGAACAATGTCAGCACTAACCACCACAGCCGTCGGTAGCTACGCCAAGCCGGACTACCTGACGAAGGCTCGCGCGGAGTTTTCGCAGGGCAAGATCGGCCGGGGCGAGCTGGACAGGCTGGAGAAGCAGGCCACCGAGTTCTGGATCCGGGCGCAAGAGCGCATCGGGTTGGACGTGCTGGTGCACGGCGAGATGGAGCGCGGCGATATGGTCGCCTACTTCGCCGGCGAGGCGGGCGGCAACACGATCACCGGCATGAAGCTGGGCGGCCTCGTGCGTTCGTACGGCAACCGCTACTATCACAAGCCGATCATCTTCGACAAACTGCAGTGGCCCGGACCGATGACCGTGGACATGTGGCGCTTCAGCCAATCGCTCACGGACCGGCCGGTGAAGGGGATGCTCACGGGCGCCTACACCATGGTGGAGTGGTCGTTCGACGAGTACTACCCTTCGCGGCGGGACGCGGTGCTGGAGATGGCGAAGGTGATCCGCCGCGAGGTTGAGGAGCTGGTGAAGGCCGGCGCGAAGTACATCCAGATAGACGAGCCGGCGATCCACACCCGCCCGGAGGAAGACTTCGACATGGCGGTGGAGGCGATGGCGGTGACAGTGGACGGCATTGACGCCGAGTTCCACACGCACATCTGCTACGGCGAGGTGGAGAAGATCTACCCGGACATGCTGCGACTGCCCGTGAAGCAGATCCACCTGGCGTTCAAGAACACCGACTTCGCCTACCTGAAGCTGATGGAAGAGCACCCGTACGACAGCGGCAAGGACCTGGGCGTGGGCGTGACGGACGTGCACACGCGCTTCAACGAGAGCGTGGAAGAGGTGAAGGACGGCCTGCGCCGCGTGCTCAAGCTGCTGCCGCCGGAGCGCCTCTGGATCCTGCCGGACTGCGGCCTGAAGACGCGCACGGTGGAAGAGAGCGAGGCCAAGCTGCAGGTGATGGTGGACGCGGTGCGGGAGATCAAGCGGGAGCTGGAGATAGAGTAGGCCGAGAACCCAGAACCTAGAACCGAGAACCAAGCAGGGGCGACCGTTTCGGCCGCCCCTGTTTTGTTTGTACGAAGAGGGCTGCTACTCCCTGCGGACGCGCTTCGAGGCGTAGGTGCCGCCCGAGCCGGCGATGGCGACCAGGAGTGCTCCGAGACCGGCTATCAGAAGGTAGCTCTGGGTGCTGAAGGAGGTATCGGACGCCGCTGACTGCACTGCGCCGCTGCCGCTCGTCAACTGCTCTACCTCGCCGCCCACGCTGCCCGCTATCACCAGGACGCGGCCGCGCATGGTGGCGGGGTGAATTTCGCAGCGGTAGTAATAGGCGCCAGGCGAATTGAAGGTGATGGGGCCGTAGGGCCAGCCGCTGGGACCAGGGCTGGGAGGATTGCGGACGCCGGAGTCGTTGATGGGGCTGTTGGGATCTGCCGTGGCGCCGCAGACGGTGAAGGTGTTGTCCGCGCACTCCGTGACGGTGTGGAGGTTCGCGGCGAAAGGTGAGGGCGCCACCCAGGTGATGGTATCGCCTACCCTGATGCGGGCGTCGCACTGCGGGTCCGGTTGGGTGACGGCACAGGCGGCCTGGGCCAGCGTGTGATCGGTGGAAGGGCCAACGAGGAACGCGCCGGCCGGGTGAAAGTAGTCGTCGTGCACGTGAACGTTGAGGTTGACGGCGGCGTGTGCGGGCACCGTGGCGTTGCCGCCGAGCAGCACCAGACAGACCGCGAGGACTGAAGCGGTAGCCGCCGATACAGCAAGTCTTCTCATTGCGCACCCCCTCTGGAGAAGAGCCGTTTAGCGTATTGTACGCGGGGGCGCGCGCGTTGGATGCATCGCCGCGGGCCCGATTGCGCAACATTTTTTTGGGCGCAGCGGCCGGCCATAGCTTTGATGCCGGACGCTCGCCCGTCTGTTTGCCCTCCGTTCGCGCGGCTGATATGCTCGGCGGGAACTTTACGCGCACGTTAAGGTTTGCGAGCGCCACTCCGGCCCTCGCTTCCTTTGAAAAGGACCCGCATGGAACGCGACAAGACGCCGTCCGAAGGCGGCCCGCTCGCTCTGGACTACATCTTCCACCCGCGCTCGGTGGCTGTGGCGGGCGTTTCGCCGCCGGTGGGGCCAGGGGCGGCGTTCGCCGGCGTGGGGCTGGGCTTTCTGCAGGCGCTCAAGGAGACGGGGTTCCAGCCGCTCTACGCGCTCAACCCCAAGTACCAGGAAGTGGAAGGCGTGCCCTGCTTCGCCAGCGTGCGCGACATCGAGGGGCCGGTGGACTACGTGGTCTCCAGCGTGCCGGCCCGCGCCGTCTCCGGCCTTGTCGATGATTGCATAGCGAAGGGCGTGAAGGCCATCCACTTCTTCACCGCCGGCTTCAGCGAAACGGGCGAGGAGGAGATGGCGGAGCTGGAGACGGAGATTGTCGCGCGGGCGACGGACGCCGGCATCCGCGTGCTGGGGCCG
>JBGQEU010000244.1:0-3122 GCA_041496525.1 Dehalococcoidia bacterium | reverse complement strand
TCAACCTTCACAAACAGGGCCTCTCCATCGCTGGCCCGGATATGAGACGCCACAGCCTCTCCCCGTGCCTCATCCCAGTCCGCCACTACCACCTTCGCGCCTTCTGCGGCAAACAGCTCGGCGCTGGCCTTGCCGATGCCGGACGCGGCGCCCGTCACGATTGCCACCCTATCGCTGAGTTTTCCCACGTGCACCTCCGTCTCGCTGCCGGTCGTACCGCTCCCCGTTCTCATCGTGATGGCTCGCAGCACTGGCCCCGAGTGCCGAACGGACCATCGCGGCGGGTAATTTCGGCTCTAAACCCGCATCCGGGCCGAGCCTAACACTCTATGTCGAAAGGAGGTATGCACATGGACGATAGACAAAAGCCCGCGGCGGTGCAGGAGAGACGGCCGAGGCGGCTGCTCGGCTGTGGCAGGCGATGTCCTCACCATCGCAGGGCGCCGCACAGAAGAGTCCAGGTCAGGTAGCGATCTGGTACTCCATTGTCGGGGTCTGCGCCCGCGGTGCGGCCATTCGTACCGGCACTCACGTGCCGAACGGCCCCCAGCATCCCTGTCGAAGAGACCTGCCGGCAGGCATTTCCCTGGTGTGAAGTAGGACGCGGAGCCCAGATGGGAGGACGACATGAAGTACTGGCTAAGGCAATGCCCCCACTGTCACGGCGACCTGCGCGAGGAGTTGGACCAGTTCGGGCCGTACGTCAGCTGCGTGCAGTGCGGCTACATCCTCAACAGTGAGGATGAGGCCTTGATTTTGTCAGGGCACCGCCAGCATGCCGCTCAGGCGGCAGCGCAGGTAGCAGCATAAGCGCCGCGGGGCCAGGCCAGAAGGATAAGCCGCCTAATAAAGTAGGGTAGCGCCCTATTGCTCTTCGCCCGCTTCCCGGCGATGCTTAGATCATGAGCAGAAAGGGCAAGCGACGCCGCGAAACGAGCAGGCTGCAACGGCAGCAGCACGCAGCGAAGACGGAAGCGGAGGGATCGCCCGCTGGCGATGCAGCCGGCAGTTCTACAGTACACGCCGCGCCGGGCGTCGCTAAACGGCGGGTGCCGCACCAGGCCAAAAGGCAGGTAAACGTCGCCAGGTACGCTCGCATCGGCGCATGGCTGGCGGCGGCTCTGGCAGCCGCTGGCGGTATAGCCTTCATCGCCATCGTCGTCCTCTCCGGCGGCAATGACTCCGCCGCGACCGTTATCAACACCCCTTCGCGCACGCCGGACCCCAGGATCGGCACGTCCACCCCCACTGCCGGCCAATCCTTGACCATTGAACTTGCCGGCAACGCCGACACGGCACAGTTCATCCCCGCGACCCTTCAGGGTAAGGCCGGAGCCATAATCGAGATAATCGCGAAGAACACGGGTACTGTCGCGCACAACGTCCGGGTCTCCGGGCCGAACAAAACCTTCGAGCCGGACGAGCCGCGGAGCGACGACTTCGTGACGGACCCGATCACTGTCCAGCCGGGCGAGCAGGGCCGCATTCTCCTCAAGCTCGATACGCCCGGCGCTTACCCCTTCCGATGCGATTTCCACCCGCAGCAGCAGATCTCCACGCTTACCATTCAGTGAACCCACCCGCCATTCGGTTAGCCCCCTCGGCGGGACCGGCCGCCCGGCTGTCGCGTCTCCTCTAGGGTGCCGGTGTGCACCACACACACATTCTCAACACCATCGGCGATACCCCGCTGGTCGAACTGCCGCACTGCAGCCATAACCCGGCCGTTCGTCTCTTTGCCAAGCTGGAAGGTCGCAACCCTACCGGCAGCGTTAAGGACCGGATCGTACGCGAGATGGTGCTGGAGGAGCAGCGCTCCGGACGGCTGCAACCCCACGGCCGCATCATCGAGGCCTCCACCGGCAACACCGGCATCGCCCTGGCCATGGTCGGGCGCGCCCTCGGCCATGAGGTGCGTATCGTCATGCCGGAGAACGTCTTCCTAGAGATACCCCGCACCCTCGCCGCTTACGGCGCCCAGATCCAGTGGGTGCCCGGCGAACTGGGAGTGCGGCGCGCTATCGACGTCGCGCGCGAGATCGCCCGGACCGAGGGCTGGGTCATGCTGGACCAGTTCTCCAACCCGGTGAACGTGCTCGCCCACTACGAAGGCACGGCCGCCGAGATCCTGCGGGATCTGCCGCGGGTGGACGTCTTCGTCGCCGGGCTTGGCACCGGCGGCACGCTCATGGGTGTCGGCCGGCGGCTGAAAGAGGCCAATCCCAGCACTCAAGTGTTCGCCGTGGAGCCGCACCCGGGCAACCAGGTACAGGGACTGAAGAGCCTGGCCGATGGCTTCATTCCACCTTTGCTGGACTACAACCTCCTAGACGGCAAGATCCTCGTGCGCAGCGGCCACGCTTTCCGGGCGGCCGCGGAGCTTATGCGCCGAGAGGCCATCTTCGCCGGCGTCTCCTCCGGTGCTGTCCTGCACGCCGCCATGAAGGTCATCCGGCGCCTATCCAGCGGCAACGTCGTCCTCCTCTTCGCAGATAGCGGCTGGAAGTACTTGAATACAGCGCTGTGGACGAACCCGCCGGGAGTTGAGGAGTCGGAGGAACTGGACGACGTCATCTGGTGGTAGGAAGGGCCGTCACCGGGTCCTCCCTGCCCCGCTTCCGCGACATGATGTAATCTCTCTAGTCAGCGCACCGGCGCTCACCTGTTGAGATAACGTCCCTATATCACCATCACGGGCAACAGAGGGAGTCCCTTGCCGCGCCTGAAGTTCCGCGACTTCCTGAAGCTAGCGTACCGTGTCGCCCGGCTGGCGCTGCCGTTCGCCCTCGCCGGCGGCCTGCTGGCCGGGCTCATCCTACGCGTTGACGCCGGCGCGATCAAAGACGAGCTGACCGGCGCCAATCTGGCCTGGCTACCCTTGATCCTCGCGGCTAACCTCGCCTCCGACTGGTTCCGCGGCGTTCGCTGGCAGCACCTTCTCTCTCCGCTGGGGCGGCCCGGTGTCCTCCTCCTCTTTGCCGCTTCGCAGGTCGGCTCGACCGTCAACCTCCTGATCCCGCTCCGTGCCGGCGAGGCAGTGCGAGTCCAGATCGTCAGTCAGCGCAGCGGCGTCAGCGCCTCCAGCCTGGTAGCCACGCTCTTTGGCGAGGTAGTATCGGACC
>JBGQEU010000243.1:0-3126 GCA_041496525.1 Dehalococcoidia bacterium | reverse complement strand
GGCCGTGGGCTGGGTCCGCTGGACGGCATCCGCGCCGCGCTCGCCGCCGCGCGGACCAGCCATGTCCTGGTCGTGGCCTGCGACATGCCGTTCCTCAACGTTGCGTTGCTCGCCCACATGGCCGCGATGGTCCGCTCGTACGACGCGCTTGTGCCTGTGACGGATGATGGCATCCAGCCGCTGCACGCCATCTACAGCCGCGCCTGTCTGGCGGTGGCGGAGGGCGTGCTGGCCGCTGGAGAACGGTCTGTGGCAGGTATGCTGGAGGGTGTGAAGACAAGATTGCTGCAGCGCAAAGAATGGGGGCCGGTTGACCCCGAAGGGTTGAGCTTCTTCAATCTGAACCGGAACGAGGATGCGGAGCGGATGCGAGAGATATGGCGCGCTAGCGGCTGACGGTCAACGTCACCAGGTCGCCCGGGCCCACGGCGGTGCCGGGCGACGGGCTCTGCTCCACGATCTGTCCGGCGGGGATGTCGCCTTGCCGGACGCCGACGACGACAAAGGAAGCCCCCGACCCGCGGACGATGGCGATGGCGTCGTCTACGCTCTGGCCCGCCAGGTCCGGCAGCGCCACGGCCGGGCCCTGGTTGACAGGAGCGTTCTGGCCGGAGTTCGCCCCGGTATTGCTCTGCGGCACGATCACGGCCGGCCCTTGCTCTGTGCCCAGCGTCCGCGTGAAAGAGGGCCCGCTGCTTTCCCGGCCGACGCTGTAGAGGGCGATAACCAGCAGGATCAGGCCGGCGACGACGCCGACGGCGATGACGCCGCTCATGTTCCACGTGCGCGGCTGCTGCACTTCCGGCAGCGACTCGAGCTTCGGCTCGTCTACGTGGCCGACTGGGAAGAACGGCAGCAGTTCGGCCGCGTTCAGGCCCAGGTATCCGGCGTAAGAGCGCAGGAAACCGCGGGCGTAGACGGGGGCCGGCAGTATACCGAAATTCTCTAACTCCAGGGCTTCCAGGTACTTGCGGGGGATTCGAGTCACGCGCTCAGCGTCCTCAAAGGTGATCCCTTTCGCCAACCGAGCACGCCGGAGGGTTTCCCCCAACGGGGACATATGGACCTCCTGTGTCTGCACGCCAGAAGTATACGCAAGGTTGGCCATGAAGCGTCAACCCCCGGCTCGGCGGGGCGCGGTGATCCCGTGTCTGTCACTCACCTGCGACGTGGATGGCTGGGCGCGTTGGTAGAATAAGAGGCGAGGACGATCTTGGCGTTTTCTTCCGGCGGAAAGGGCCGACCACGTTGCGGCTCATAGAGAAGCTCTTGCTGCAGTCCGCCAGGCAGTTCCACAAGGACGGCTGCCAGCAGATGGCCGCCGCCATCTCCTACTACCTGCTGTTCTCCCTCTTCCCGCTGCTCATCTTTCTGGCCGGCGCCGGCGGGTTGTTCCTGCGCAGCGAGAGCCTGCAGCAGGACATCGTGGGCCGCGTGCTGGATTTCATTCCCTTGAGCCAGGACGAAGGACGGAACACGGTTCGCGACGCAGTGCAGAGCGTCGGCGGCGGCAGCGGCGTCCTGAGCGTGCTCGGCCTGATCGGTATGGCCTGGTCCGGCAGCAGCATGTTCGGCGCCATCCGCAGGGCCCTGAACGTGGTATTCAAGGAGTCCGAGCACACCCACCGGCCGTTCGCGCAGCAGAAGCTTATCGACCTGGCGCTGGTCGGCTGCCTGGGGCTCTTCTTCCTGGCGTCCATCGCCGCCACGGCGTTCCTGCGCGCGGCGCGCCACAACACCGAGAAGATGGCCTACATCGGCCAGCTGGCGAACGACCTGGGATTCGTTTGGGACGCGGCGTCATATCTGTTGCCGCTCGCCTTCTCATTTGTCGCCTTTGCAGTGGTCTACACGGTCTTGCCGGCGAAGAGAAAGCGGCTGCGCGACGCCTGGCCCGGGGCCCTCTTCGCGGCGCTGGTGTTCGAGCTAGCGAAGTTCGGCTTCAGCATCTACCTGGAGCACTTCTCCAACTATGACCTCGTCTTCGGCTCTCTGGGCGCGGTCGTCGCCTTCCTCTTCTGGCTGTACATCGGCGCCAACATCATGCTCTTCGGTGCCGAGATGACGCACGTGTACCCGGACTTGCGCGTAGCCAAATACGAGCAACCGGCGTTCGCGGCGCTGAAGGCGCCTCTGCGGCAGAGGATCCTGCTCGCCCTGCGCGGCCTCTTCGTGCGCCAGGAGCCGCCGGCCACCGGCGACCGCGAGCCGGGCCGCGAGCCGCGCGTGTAGGGGCCGTCCGGCAGACCAGCGCCGCCGTCCCCCGCCGTCCCTAGACTCGCTTCACGGCCAGCGACACCGTCTGGCCGTCTATCTGCTGCTCCTCGCGGTAGGCGTCCGGCGGCGGCGGGCCCTCCACCAGCTCCTCCGATAGCGTCTCCTGTCGCACGTAGCCGCCGTGCCCGGCGAGCAGCTCCGGCAGCCGGTCCCAGCCCTCGTAGTACGTGATGATGCGGTCGGAGATGTCGAACCCGGCCGCCTTGCGCAGGCTCTGGATGCGGTGCACCAGCTCGCGCGCCAAGCCTTCCTCGGCGAGCTCGGGAGTGATGGCCGTGTCGAGCCCGACGGCGTAGCCAGCCTCGTCCTCGGCCAGCACGGCGCCTTCCAGCGCAGCCTCGCTCTCCAGGACAACCAGGGATTTCACGTTCAGCTCCTCGAGCACCTGCTCCTGTAGCCTCCGCAACCCCTCCGCCTCGGCCGCTTGGCGGAGCCGGACGATGACTCGCGAGAGCGGCTGCCGCACCTTGATGCCGACCTTGTTGCGGGCGGCGCGGCCCAGGCTGACGACGCGCATTACCAAACGCGTCTCGTCGTTCAAGCGCTGGTCGATCAGCGACTCGTCCGCTTCCGGCCAGGCCGCCAGGTGCACGCTCTCTGGCGCTTTGCTGTCTACCGACCGCACCAGGTTCTGGTATACGGCCTCCGAAACGAACGGCGTGAACGGCGCCAGCAGCTCGGCCACGGTGACCAGGCAGGTGTAGAGAGTCTGGTAGGCGGCCGTCTTGTCCGGGTCCAGCTCTCCCCGCCAGAAACGGCGGCGGCTGCGGCGCACGTACCAGTTCGAGAGGTCTTCGACGAAGTCCTGGATGGCGCGCCCGGCGGTCGTCGGGTCGTACGCCTCCAGGT
>JBGQEU010000242.1:0-3148 GCA_041496525.1 Dehalococcoidia bacterium | reverse complement strand
GCGCGAGATGCGCGCCAGGCCAGCGATGGAGGACGCGGGAACGACCCCGCGAGTCGTGCTGGACGCTCTGCAGCGCGAGAACCTGGGGTGGAACCTGGACAAGGCCAGCGAATTCGGGGTGCCGGTGAAGACGTGGGTGCGCGCGCTGAAGGCCGTGGAGACGGACGCTGCCGAATCTGTGGGCGGGCTCCTGTTCTTGCTCCACCGCGCGGAGGCCGCCGCCGCCATGATGCGCGCCGGCTACAGACCGGCCACGGACCCTTCTGGCCGCCTCACCTGGTCGCGCGGCTAAGGGCTCGCGCCGAAGCGGGGCGTTCTGGCTCCGCTCATCCGCTGTCAACGCGGCTGATTGCCAAATACAGGCTGTTTGGCCCTACACAGCAGCTAAGCAGAGCGCCTATCGTCGGGGCGTAGACAAAGGAGGCTCCAAGATGGGTTCTTTTCTGAGAGTAGCGCTGCTCCTAACGGCCGCTGCGGTGGTATCGGTGCTCTCCAACGCCGGCCCTGCGGATAGTGCGGGGGGCGCCGGCACCATCACCGTTTCCTCCACCGCTATACACCGTCAGCAAGGCAAGGTCCTTGTCGTCGTTATTAACGATCCTGGAGGCGCGTCCGGCCGCCTTTGCGCCAATATTGACTCCAATGCCTTCGTGCTGGCGCCGGCCGTGCTTACCCAGTTCCCGAACGGCGGCAGCCCCTGCGGCGATCAGACGAGTGAGGCCGTCTTTCCGGAGGGGAGCTACCAGTTGACGGCGGGCGTCTACGTGGGCGGGTCCCAGACGCCGGAGAAGCAGGTCCAGGTGACGGTGGATGTGAGCGGCGACTCCCAGGTGGAGCTGGACGGGGCGGCGCTTTCCGGCGCGTTGTTCGGAGACGTCGACTGCAACGGACGCGTGACGATTGGCGATGCGCAAAAGATAGCGCGCGTTCTGATCGGGCTGACGATAATGCAGGCGCTCGGCTGCCCTGAGATCGGCACCTGATGGCGCAGCTCCCGAAGCGAACGGAGGCGAGGCGTTATGGCTCCGCTCGTCCTTCGATACCTCCGTCCTGAGGCGGGCAGGCAGGATGAGCGGGAAGGGGCGATGTGCGATTACGTGGGTGGCGCAACGCCCGTATGGGTAAGCCCGGAGCGAGCTCAATCCTAAGAGCGTCGCGATCAAGCTGATCTGACGCCCGTTGCGTTCGCTTAGCGCGGGGGCGGTCACAGGGCCGCCCCTGTTGTTATTCGCGCCGGAGCGAGCTGGCTTAGACCGCGTCAGCGAAATCGCGTACCATACAATTGCTGTATCGCGGGATAGAAGCGCGGCCTTGCCGGCCGTAGATAGAGGTGTGTAATGCTCCGATTGCCCCACATCCGCCTGCGCCGCCTCCTCCTTGTGGCCGTGCCGCTGGCCCTCTGCGCCTTGGCCGCCTTTCTCTTCCAGGCGTTTGACGGCGGAAGCGCAGCAGCAAGCGGGGCTGTGGTGAACGACCCGGGTTGCGCGGCCAGCGCTCTTGTACGCGGCGATGACTCAAACTTCTCATCCGCAGTTGATCTGGGCTTCTCCATCAACTTTTTCGGGACGACTTTCACCAACCTCTACGTCAACAACAACGGCAACGCCACGTTCTCCGCTGGCCTCACGACATTCACGCCACAACCAATCGGCGGCACTGGGTTCCCCATAATCGCGCCTTTCTGGGCGGACGTGGACACGCGGGGCGCGGGCTCTGACGTGGTGAAATACGGTCAGATCAACTTCAACGGGCGGCCGGCGTTCTGTGTGAACTGGGTGAACGTGGGTTACTACGGCTCTCACGACGACAAGCTGAACAGCTTCCAGTTGCTGCTGGTGGGCCGCTCGGACAGGGGGGCTGGCGATTTCGATATGATTTTCAACTACGACCACGTGTCGTGGGAGGAAGGCGACTACAGCGGCGGCGTGGATGGTCTGAGCAACCCGGCTGACCCGCACTCAGCGCGCGCCGGTTATTCCAACGGATCCGATGTTTCGTTCGAACTTCCGGGCTCCGCAGTGCCCGGGGCCTTCCTCGATGGCAGCGCGAGCGGACTGGTGCACAACCAGCGCAACTCGCTGGTCACGGGCCGTTACGTGTTCGAGGTCCACAACGGCCAGCCGCCCACAGGTGTGGCCCTCTCCGGGCATATCTATCGCGGCGACACGCAGGCGGCTCTGCCCGGCGCCGTCGTCGCGGCCTGCACAAACGTGTGCAACACGGTCCTCTCGAACGACGACGGCTTTTACCAGATGAGCGGCCTGGCCGCCGGAACCTACATCCTGTACGCTTACCCGCCGTCCGGGGTTACTCTGATGCCAGTCCAGGGTGATCCCTTCCCGGTAGCGACGCAAGATATTGCCGGCAAGGACGTGACGTTGCCGGTGGCGGTGCTGCCGCCGCCGGGCACAACGCTCACTCCCAACCGCAACCCGAGCCAGGCGATCCCCTGGATCGCCTGGAACCAGACGACGGCTCTTGACGAGCAAGATCCGTCAGGCATCGGGAGTATACCGGTCGACATTGTCAAAGACGGCGTGATCATCGCCTCGATCACGCTGACCGAGGGCGGGCCGGGCTCGCTGCCGGGGACGAGCATTTACAGCGGGACGATTCCAGACCTTCAGCCACACCACGGCTTGATCCACATAATCAAGCACCTGCCGGGGGGGGACATTGACTTCTGGGTGTGGGATGACCCGAGCGGCGTGGTGAAGACGCCAGGCGGCACCCCCATCGAAGAGGCCACCGTCACAGTTCTGCGCTCGGATAGCTCGGCAGGGCCTTTCGATGCTGTGCCAAACGGCAGCGTTGTCATGTCTCCGGTGAACCGCCGCAACCCGGACGTGACGGATGTAAACGGACACTTCGGCTGGGACGTTATTGCGGGCTACTACAAGGTGCAGGCAGAGAAGGCCGGCTGCCACGCGCCGGGAGACCCGGGACAAGCAACCGTGGAGACGCAGGTCTACACCATCCCGCCGCCGGTTACTGATATCGTTCTGGTGCTGGACTGCGGCGAGGCACCCGGTGTGCAGCTTAAGTGGGCGGACGCGGACTGCGGCGGTAGCGTGGGCATTGGCGATGCGCAAAAGATGGCGCGCAAGCTCATTGGCCTGTCCGTATTGCAGACACCGCAGTGCCCGGT
>JBGQEU010000241.1:0-3214 GCA_041496525.1 Dehalococcoidia bacterium | reverse complement strand
CATCGAACTGGTGCGCGACGAGCCGCTGGCTTTCAAGGCGACGGTGCCGGTCCGGCCGACCGTGGAGCTGGGCGACTACCAGGCCCTGCGCGTCGAGCGAGAAGGGGTCCAGGTGGAGGAGCAAGAAGTGGACAGGGCCGTCGAAGAGTTGCGGCGCCGGTACGCAGTCCACGAGCCGGTGGAGCGCCCGGTGCAGCCGGGCGACATCGTGCGGGCGGACGTGCGCGTCGTCATCGACGGCCGGGAGCTGCACCACGACGAAGACGCCGAGTTTCGCCTGAAGGAAGGCGCAACGGTCCTCCTGCCGGGGTTTGCCGAAGGGATCGTCGGTGCGGAGAAGGGGATTCCCAGGGAGATCGCGGTGACAGTGCCGGCGGGGGAGGGTTCCCTGGCGGGCAAGGCCGGGACCGTACGGACCGCCGTCAAGGAGGTCAAGCAGGAGCGCCTGCCGGATGTCAGCGACGACTTCGCACGGGAGGTAGGTGAAGGCTTCTCCAGCCTGGAAGCGCTGAGGGAGCGCCTCCGCAACGATATCCGGGAGCGGCTGGAGGCCCGGGCGGAGGAGAGCTACCGGGAGCAGGCGCTGACGGCGCTGGTGGAAGCAGCCAAGACGATCGAGTTTCCACCCGTGCTGGCGGACCGGGAGATGGAGCACATAATCCGGGACCAGGCGCGGACCACGGGCATGGAAGTGGACCGTTACCTGCAGATGATTAAGAAGACGCCGGAGGAGTTGCGGGAGAGCCTGGCGCCGGCGGCTACGGAGCGAGTGAAGCGCTCGCTGGCGCTGACCCGGCTGGCCGAGGACGAGGAGATCGTCGTGGCGCCGGGTGAAGTCGATGAGGAGATCGAGCGCCTCGCGGCTTCTTCCGGCCAGCAGGCGGATCAGGTGCGCCGCATGTTCGGGAGCGCCGATGCTCGTATGGCCATCGAGCGCTCGGTTCTGACCCGGAAGACGATGGACCGCCTGATGGCGATCGCCGGCCGGGCGCCGGCCGTGAAACAGGTGCGCAAGAGGGCTAAGAGAAAGACAACGGTGAAGGAGGAACCATGAGGCCAAAAGCCAGCTTACCTCATTCTGAAGCGATCGTCCCTTATGTGGTCGAGCAGAGCCCGCGGGGCGAGCGGGCGTTCGACATCTTCTCGCTCCTGCTGAAGGAGCGGATCGTGTTCCTGGGGACGCCCATCGATGACCAGATCGCGAACCTGATCATCGCCCAGCTGCTGTACCTGGACCGCGAGGACCCGGAGAAGGACGTGAACATGTACATCCACTCTCCGGGCGGCGTCGTGAGCGCCGGCCTGGCGATCTACGACACGATGCAGCTGATGAAGTGCGACGTGGCCACGATCTGCGTGGGGAGCTGCGCCAGCATGGGCACGGTGCTGCTGGCCGCGGGCACGAAGGGCAAACGATATGCGCTGCCCAACTCTACGATCCACATCCACCAGGCCATCATCCGCGGCATGGGCGGCCAGGCCAGCGACGTGGAGATCCACGCCCGCGAGATCCTGAGGATGAATCAGGTGATCCGCGATATCCTATCGTTCCACACCGGCCAGGACATGGAGCGGATTATCCGGGACACGGACCGCGATTTCTTTATGACGGCGCAGACGGCCAAGGAATACGGGATCATCGACGAGGTGCTGCAGAGCACGAAGACGTCGGCGGCGCCCGGGCCGGTCCCTGCGCAGGCGCAGGAAGCCAAGGCGTAATCGATGCCGGCCAAGGGCGGGAGCAAGGTTAGCTACAACTGCTCCTTCTGTGGCAAGAACCAGGAACAGGTCCGCCGCTTGATCGCCGGGCCGAGCGCGGTGTACATCTGTGACGAGTGCGTCGAGCTGTGCCGCGAGATCATCCAGGAGGACTCATCCGCCACCGTTAAGCCCAAGACCCCGCTGCAGCGCATCCCGCCGCCCAAAGTCATCTACCAGCAACTGAGCGAGTACGTCGTCGGGCAGGAGCAGGCGAAGAAAGTCCTGTCTGTGGCGGTCTACAACCACTACAAGCGCATCGGCGCGCAAAAGGGCCGGGAGGTGGAGCTGGAGAAGAGCAACATCTTGCTCCTGGGTCCCACGGGCTGTGGCAAGACGCTGCTGGCGCGTACCCTGGCCCGGGTCCTGGACGTGCCGTTCACCATCGCCGATGCCACGGCGCTGACGGAAGCCGGGTACGTGGGTGAGGACGTGGAGAACATCCTGCTGCGCCTGATCCAGGCCGCCGACTTCGACGTGGCCAAGGCGGAGCGGGGGATCATCTACATCGATGAGATCGACAAGATCGGTCGCAAGACGGGGGACAACCCCTCCATCACGCGAGACGTCTCCGGTGAGGGCGTGCAGCAGGCGTTGCTCAAGATCATTGAAGGGTGCGTGGCCAACGTGCCGCCGCAGGGCGGGCGCAAACACCCGCACCAGGACTTCATCCAGATCAACACGACGAACGTGCTCTTCATCTGCGGCGGCGCCTTCCAGGGGCTGGACGCGATTATCGACCACCGTGCGGGCAAGGGTACGCGCGGGCTGGGCTTCCGCTCGGCGGCGGCCCGGGAATCGGACCCGGTGCAGACGTCGGATGAGCTGCTGGCCAAGGTGACGCACGACGACCTGCTGAAGTACGGGCTGATCCCGGAGTTCGTTGGGCGCATCCCGGTGGTGGTCACCCTGCAATCGCTGGACAAGGCAGCGCTCATCCGCATCCTGACGGAGCCGAAGAACGCGCTGGTCAAGCAGTTCGAGCAGTTCTTCGCGCTGGACAGTGTGGAGCTGGTGTTCACGGAGGACGCGCTGGATGCCGCGGCCGAGGCGGCGCTGCGCCACAAGACAGGCGCCCGCGGCCTGCGCACGGTGCTGGAGGACTGCCTGCTGGACGTGATGTACGAGATCCCGGGGCGGGCCGACGTCAAGAAGTGCGTAGTAGACGGGGACTCCATCCGCGGGCTGCGGCGGCCGCTGCTGCTGGCGCGGTCCGGCCAGGCGCTGGACCTGTGGGGCGACGGCACCAAGGGCGAGACGGCTTAGCGACCCCGCCTGGGCCCGCCCCGCCAGTGGATAGTGGTTAGAGGATAGTGGATGGCGGGCGCTCGCAGCGTAGGGGCGACCTTCGGGTCGCCCGCCTTGTGTTAGAAAGGGAGACGGAAGTGACGACTTACGTGCTCGTCCACGGGGCCTGGCACGTGGCCTGGTGCTGGGACAGGGTGGTCCCGCTGCT
>JBGQEU010000240.1:0-3215 GCA_041496525.1 Dehalococcoidia bacterium | reverse complement strand
TCCATCAGGTAGCCGCGCTCGTCCGCGTGCGGCGTCAGCCGCTTGATCTGCACGCCCTCAATCATCCGGCTGCTCCTTCGGCATCGACTGCTGCCTGGGCCGCGTAGGGGCGGGCCTCTGCCAGCCGCTTTTCATACTGCTGCCGGTAGTACTCCTGGAACTGGCCGGCGCGGGTGGGCTCCCACCACCAGCGGTTCTCCACATACCAGCGCACGGTCCTGGCGAGGCCGGCGGAGAAGTCGTGGCGGGGCGTCCAGCCCAGGCCGCGGATCTTGGCGAAGTCCACGCAGTAGCGGCGGTCGTGCCCGGCTCTGTCTTCCACAAACCGGATCAGGCTGCGCGGCTTGTCCACCGCCTCGAGTATGGCCTCTGCCACTTCGATGTTGTACCGGTGGTTATCGGCGCCGATGTTATAGGTTTCACCCGGTTGCCCCTCGCGCAGCAGCAGGTCCAGCGCCTCGCAATTGTCCTCCACGAACAGCCAATCGCGCACCTGGCGGCCGTCGCCGTAGATGGGCAGCGGCTCGTCGTTCAGGGCGTTGGTGGTGCATAGCGGGACGAATTTCTCGATGTGCTGACGCGGCCCCACGTTGTTGGCCGGCCGGGCGATGATGACCGGCAGCCCGTAGGTCTCCACGTAAGCCCGGCACTGCATCTCGCCGCCAGCCTTGCTGGCGGAATACGGGCTGCGAGGGTGCAGGGCGTCCGTCTCCAAAGAGGCGGCGCCTTCCGGGACATCGCCGTACACCTCGTCGGTGGAGATATGCAGGAAGCGCTTAACGTTGGAGTGCCGGCGGGCCGCCTCCAGGAGGATGTGCGTGCCGAAGACGTCGGTCTGGATGAAGGAGCCGGGTTGCATCAGCGAGCGGTCGACATGCGTCTCCGCCGCGAAGTTGACCACGGCGTCGACCTCCGGCAGCAGCCCGTCCACGAGCGCGGGGTCGCAGATGTCCCCGTGCACGAAGCGATATCGCGGATCATGCTCGATGTCGCGCAGGTTGGCGGAGTTGCCGGCGTATGTCAACTTGTCCAGGTTGACGACGTGCGCCCGGCGATCGGTGGCCAGCAAACGCAGGATGAAACTGCTGCCGATAAAGCCGCAGCCGCCGGTGATGAGGTACGTAGTCATTCGGTTATTCCTGCGCCTCTCGGATTGGGGATGGGTTGCGCGTCTGCGTGGCGGCGAAGCCCTTCGACGAGCTCAGGGCGAACGGGTGTTAGGCGTGGGGCTGCGCTTGCCCCGTTCGGGCTGAGCTTGTCGAAGCCCTCCGTACAAGCCGTGCGAAGCCCTTCGACAGGCTCAGGGCGAACGGAAAGACGGGCGGCAGGCTCAGGGCAAACGAGATGGTATCTCACTGTACGCATCTCTTGACGCGGGTCACCGTCGGGCGCGTCGCCTTCCACCTTGCAACTTCCAACCACCAGCTCCTCATCCGTCCGGCATCTCGATGCGGCTGTGGTCGCCCAGCGTCAGGCTGTAGCCGCCGCCGACGGCGTTGCCGCCTCGCAGCTCCACGAACCGCCCCACGAGGCTCTGGACGATGGGCCAGTGGATGTCCTCGACGACGCTGTCTTCCATGATCACGCTGTTCTCGATGCGACAGCCCCTGATCCGGCAGCCGTGGTCGATCGAGGTGCCGGGGCCGATGTAGGAGTCGACGATCTCCGTGCCCGGGCCGATGATCATCGGCCCGCGTAGCACGCTGTTCACCACGCGCGCGCCAGCTTCCACCACCACCGGCTCGTACACGCGGGATCGCTCGTCGATTTCGCCATCCCGCCGCGGGGCCAGCGTCCCCAGCACCATGCGGTTGGCGTTGAGGATATCGTCCATCTTGCCGGTGTCGATCCAGTAGCGGTCGATCACCTCCGCGCTCACCCGCAGGCCACGGTCTATCAAACCCTGCAGCGCATCCGTGATCTCCAGCTCGCCCCGGCCGGACGGCTGCTGCCGCTCGATAACGTCGAACACGTTGCTGTCCAGCATGTAGATTCCGATGACGGCCAGGTTGGTCGGCGGGTCGGCCGGCTTCTCCACGATCCGCACTACCCTGCCGTCCACGAGTTCAGCGATGCCGAACGAGCTGGGGTCGGCGACCGGGTGAAGGAGGATCTGCGAGTTGCTGCCGCCGGCCAGGAAGCCTTCCACGTAGGGCTTGATGCCGCCCAGCACGAAGTTGTCGCCCAGGTAAAGGGTGAACGGGGAGCCGCCCAGGTAGTCGCGGGCCACCTTGACGGCGTGGGCGATCCCCAGGGGTGCGTCCTGCTGGATGTACGTGATCCGGGCGCCGAAGGCACTGCCGTCGCCGGCGGCCGCCCGCACCTGCTCGCCGGTGTCCCCCACGATAATCCCGATGTCCGTTATCCCGCACTCCACCAGCTGGTCGATGGCGTAAAAGAGCACCGGCCGGTTGGCGATGGGCACCAGCTGCTTGGCGTTGGTGTAGGTAAAGGGCCGCAACCGGCTGCCCTTGCCGCCGCTGAGGATCAACCCCTTCATAGCGCCGTTGGGGCCGCCGCCCGGACTGACGCGCGCCGTCTTCTTGGTGGTTGTGGCTGCAACGGGCATTGACATCTTCGCTTAGACTAACGGCCGGCGTCCTGCCTGGTTACCAGTGTGCCACAACAAAGCCCTTACCTCGGCGGCCGCCCGGGCGATCTGCGTCGGGTGCCTCAGGAAGTACAGCGGCCCGTAGACGAACAGGTGCATCAGCAGGGCGGAGATCACCTGCAGCCGTGTCCCTCGCTTACGCACGAAGAGGAGAGCGTTGCGCCGGTAGAGGTAGTGGAAGCTGGCATCCGGGGTCTGCGACCTGGCGGCCTTGTGCCACACCTTGGCATCGGGAACATAGTAGCACTTCAGACCCAGCTCCCGCGCCCGCGCGCACCAGTCCGTCTCTTCCCAATAGGCGAAGTAGTCTTCGTCCAGGAGCCCCACGCGCTCCAGGGCCGCCCTGGGAATCAGCATGCAGACGCCGTCCGCATAGTCGCGCGTTTCCAGCCTCTCGAACTGCCCCTTGTCCGGCTGGCCGCGGCCTACCTGCCGGGCCGTGCCCTTCCAGATGCTCACCATCCCGCCCGTCGAATAGATGACATCCGGCCGGTCATAGAAGCAGGTGCGGGGGCAAGCGGCGGCCAGGTCCGGGAGGGACTGCGCTGCCTCCACGAGGGCGGAGAGGAACGCCGGGTGGACGGTGGTGTCGTTGTTCAGCAGC
>JBGQEU010000239.1:0-3240 GCA_041496525.1 Dehalococcoidia bacterium | reverse complement strand
TATCCCCTTGAATACAGGGGTCCCGGTGGCGGTAGTGCCGAAACCGCCCGCGCTGGCGGCCGTATACCAGGTGGCCCACACGGTCAGCGTGCGGGCGCAGGCGAGAGGGCCATCAGATGGGGGAGTGGGGGCGCTGGGTGCCGGCGGTGGCGCCGGTGCCTCCGCCACGTAAGTCCCGATGGCTACCACCTCATCGCTCGCAGGGGCGACGCTCTGCGCGACGAGCGTCCGGCCGGTCTCCTGGCCGTTCACCTGGCGCACAACGTACTCGCTGTGGACGTACCCGTTGGCGCCCTCCTGGACGACCGTTCGCTCACCTTCCGGCAGGCCGGAGTCGTACTGATAGGTGGTGTCGAACTCGATCGTCTCATCCACCGTCTGGGGGACATCGCGGATGGTCGTGACGTCGATGGTCATGCCGTCGCGGAGCGCCTGCGTGGGCGGAGGGGAGACGGTATCGGCGGCCTGCATCGTGACGCCCGCCTGTGTCAGTGCGCCGCCCACCGTCATGGCCCGGGTACTCATGGTTCGCTCGTCGCCTCCCACCACCAGGCGTACGTTCGCGGCGTACTGAACGTACACATGGAGACCCGGCGAGAGGTCCGCATCCGGCGCGGGTGAAACGGCATCGTTCGCGCCCAGGCGTATGCCCAGCCCCGCCAGGGTATCGCCCACCGTGTATGCAGACGACGTCTGCGAGGAAGCGAACCCGTTGATGTGGAGTGTGAAGGAGACCGCATTCTCACGCTGCAGCCCCATTGCCGCCTGCGCCTGCGAGCGTCCCAGCGCGCTGGCGGCGGCCAGTCTGGTGGCGGCGGTCAGGAATGGCTCCGGGATAAGTCCAGAGGTGAGCAGCGGGTTGGCCGCAGGCGCGTAGCCTCCCTGCTTCGGTATCCCGCTGGTGGCCGGCGGTGCAATCACGCCCGCCACGCCCTCCGCCTGCGAGCGTAGGGCGGCAAAAAGGGCTTTAGTGGAGGCGGCTACACGGTCTCTGTCAGCCGGGTCTTGTGTCCTGGCCTGGGTGCGCGAGATGGGAATGACGAGGGCGATCAGGGAAGCAGCAACGAGGGCGGCCACCAGGGCGAGGTGGAGATGCCCGTTCGGAGCCTTTGCCAGCGCCTGCAGCGACTGCCCGGTGGCCTTCAGTCCTAACCCCCTTGCGGGCCGCCGCTCCGGTTCTCCTCTTCTAATGACTCCTCATCCTGAAAGATGCGAACCGATACGGTCGTGCACCCGCTGTCGATCCGGACCTCGGGCTTGCCGGCTGATAGCCAACTCCAACCCGGTGAACCTGCGGCGCCCAGGACTGACCATTTACCGCTGCTCCCTTCCGGGCCTGACGGGGTTCATGGCGTCCTGCCGCGCAGGGCCAGGTTATCAACGCCGCTTATCAGGGGCAGTCCCCGCGGCGCCTAGACCTCGAGCGGGAATTCGACCCCGCTATAGCGGATTGCGGGTGCAGGGCACCGCTAGCTCCCCGTCTAGCACGACCAACGGACATCCTAACACGGGTGACGAACCCCGTGTCAAGGCTCATTTGGGTACGGTGCAAATGGTATGTGGCAGTATGTAGTGTTTCTACAGCGCCTTCAGATGTTTGCAAACGCCTGTGTTGGCTCGCCAGTGCCTGGCGCTGCCTCTGGTGGTCGGATGGAAGGCCGATTCGATGGCCGGTGAGCCGGCCGTCGGACCCGGGCCGCCGCCCCTGCCATTCGCTTGCTGCGCTCTGGGCCCTGAGATAGACTACTCGCTAGTTGCTGAACAGAGGAGAACGCGCCGCCCCGTGAAGATCCGCAAGGCAGTAATCCTGGCCGCCGGCTACGGCACCCGCTTCCTGCCCGCCACCAAGTCCGTCCCCAAAGAGATGCTGCCGCTGGTGGACCGCCCGGTCATCCAGTACATCGTGGACGAGGCCGTGGCGGCGGGGCTGGAACAGATCATCATGGTCACCAGCGCCTCCAAGCGGGCCATCGAGGACTACTTCGGCCGCGAGTTCGAGCTAGAGCACGTCCTGGAAGCGGGCCAGAAGCACGCCGCTCTGGCCGCCGTCCGCGGGCCGGCGGAGGTCGCCATGACCTTCGTCCACCAGAAAGAGCGCCGGGGGAACGGACACGCCGTACTCATCACCAGGCGCCTGGTCGGCGATGAGCCCTTTGCCATCTTCTTTCCCGATGACGTCATCCTCGACGAAACCCCTGCCATCCAGCAGCTCATGGCTGTCTACGAGAGGTACGGACACACCGTACTGGCCGTCCAGCGCGTTCCCCAGGAGCAGGTGCCGCTGTACGGTATTATCGATCCGCGGCCCGTTGAGCCCCGCCTGTTCGACGTGCGTCGCATCGTCGAGAAGCCGCCGCTGCCAGAGGCGCCCTCGGACCTGGCCACCGTGGGCCGCTTTGTGGTCACGCCGGAGATCTTCGATGTGCTGGAGAAGACGCCTCCCGGCCGCTCCGGCGAGATATGGCTTATGGACGCCTTTGACCGCCTCCTGAAGCGCCAGCCTGTATACGCCTACGAGTTTGAAGGTGCGCGCTTTGACACCGGGCAGCCCATCGGACTCCTGAAGGCGTCCCTCTTCCTGGCGTTGCAGCGGGACGACATGCGCCCGGAGCTGGAGGCGTACATCCGCTCACTGATCCAGGGCTGACCCGCCATGCGCACCCTCGTCATCGGCGTCCCGCTGCCCCACGTCAGCTTCGACAACTACTCGTTCATCTCGGCCCCTTCACTCGCCGATTACCCCCGCGCAGTCGTCCAGATGGAGGCCGTCTCCCACGTTGTCGACGAGGTCGTCTTGGGCACCGGCGAACACACCACCTTCGGCGGGCTGACGGTCGTGAACGGCGTCTCGTCCACGCAAGCCCTCGGCCTGGCCGACCTGCTCTCCATGCGCCGCCGGGAGGCGGAGTGGTGCCTGGCCCGGGGCGGCGTTGCTGTTTGTTTCGGCTACCCGGACGTGTCGCAGGCCGGGATCCAGGCCATGGAGGAGTGGCGGCGCTGGTCGTGGCTGCCGGCGCCGGACGGCTTCAGCTACGAGCGAGACCTCCTGCCCGGGTTCGGTCGTCCGGGCGTCATCCTCGCCGACGAGACGCATCCCTTCGCCGAGTACGGCCAGATCTTCGCGGACCGACTGGCGTGCCGGTAGGACCAGATAGGGGGAGCGTCGGGGATGGCAGTAGTGTACCGGCTCTTGGTGATCTCGGGGGGAGGAGTGTCGGTGTGCGTAGTGCTGGGGGTGGG
>JBGQEU010000238.1:0-3244 GCA_041496525.1 Dehalococcoidia bacterium | reverse complement strand
CCGACGGCCTGCAGCGGGCCCTCGTTGCCCAGGTAGCCATGCAGCGTCTGGCAGGTGAAAGGTAGGTAGGGAGAGAAGGCCAGCTTAAGGGCGTTGATCGCCCCGATAGCAGTGTAAAGGACGGTGGCGCAGCGTTGCCGGTCTTCCTTCAGCAGCTTCCAGGGCGCGTTGTCCTCGATGTAGCGGTTGGCGTCCCGGGCGGCGGACATGGCGGCTTCCAGCCCAGCCCGGAAATTGCAGAGCGAGATGTGTTGGCCCGTCTCGGCGATGGCCTGCTCGCCGCGCGCCAGGAGCGCCCGGTCGGCCGCCGTCAGGGCGCCGGGCTGGGGGACAGCACGGTCGAAGTTGCGGTAGGCGAAGGTGAGGACGCGGTTGACCAGGTTGCCCCACGTGGCCACCAGCTCGTCGTTGTTGCGGCGAACGAAGTCGGTCCAGGTGAAGTCGGAGTCCGAGGTCTCGGGCATAGTCGCCGAGAGGTAGTAGCGAAGGGGGTCCGGGTCGTAGCGGGAGAGGAAGTCCGGCACCCAGACGGCCATGCGGCGGCTGGTGGAGGCCTTGCTGCCGCGGATCGTCTGGTACTGGTTGGCCGGGACGTCGTATGGCAAGTTGTAGGGCTCGCCGGTGGCCTCGCTGTATCCCATCAGTTCGGCCGGCCAGCTCAACGTGTGGAACCAGATGTTGTCCTTGCCGATGAAGTAGTAACTCTTGCAGGCGGGGTCCTGCCAGAAATCGCGCCAGCGCTCCGGCTCCCCCATTCGCTGCGCCCACTCGATGGCGGCGGACAGGTACCCTATGACGTTCTCGAACCACACGTAGATGCACTTGGAGTCGAAGCCGGGTACCGGTACCGGGATCCCCCACTGTAGGTCGCGGGTGATGGCCCGGTCCTGCAGCCCCTGCTCGACGACGCCGCGGGAGAAATTGAGGACGTTCTTGCGCCAGTGCTCCTTGCCGGTCCGCAGCCAGGCGCCGACGCGGTCGTTATAGGCGCTGAGCCGGAGAAAGAAGTGCTCGGAGTCGCGGATCTCGGGCCGGGAGCCATCGAACTTGCAGCGCGGGTCCTTGAGGTCGACGGGGTCCAGGATGTTGCCGCAGTTGTCGCACTGGTCGCCGCGGGCGTTGGCATCACCACAGATGGGGCAAGCGCCTTCGACGTAGCGGTCCAGGAGGAAGCGCTGTTCGACAGTACAGTAAGGGAGCTTCATCGTCCCCTGGTAGATATCGCCCTTCTCCAGCAGCTTCAGGAAGATGTCCTGGACGACACGGCGGTGGTTCTCGGTGCCGGTTGTCGTGTAGAGGTCCCAGCTGATTCCTAGGCGTTGCCAGGACTGCAGGAACTCCTCGTGGAAGCGCGCCGCGACCTCGGCCGGCGTGCGGCCCTCCTGCTCGGCGCGGACCGTGATGGGGGTGCCGTGCTGGTCGCTGCCGGAGACCATCAGCACTTCGTTGCCGGCGGCCCGGTGATAGCGGGCGAAGATATCGGCCGGCAGGTAAGCGCCCACGATCTGGCCGATGTGCAGCGAGCCGTTGCTATAAGGCCAGGCGACGCCCAGGAGGACCTTCTCTGCCATGTGAGTGAAATTGTAGCATCCGGCACGGCTATCCGGCAGAAGCCCGCCGAAGCGGACTAATGCCGGCGCCGTCGGGCGCTGCGAATTTGCAGAGAGAGGTCGTACACGCGCCGTTTCGGCAGCCCCAGGGCCTGCGCCACGCGGGAGGCGGCGTCCTTCGCCGAGACACCCTCAGCCATCAGCCGTTGCAAGGCCGCTATGGCGTCTGCCTCCGAGGCCGGGGCGGCGGGGCCCGCCCCGGCGATGACCAGGGTGAACTCGCCGCGGGGCTCCGCGAAGTGGTCCAGGGCCTGGGAGACGGCGCCGCGGAACACCTCCTCGTGCATTTTCGTCATCTCGCGGCAGACGGCGATGCGACGGTCGCCCCAGGCGGCCAGCATGTCACGAAGCGTCGTGGCCAGCCGGTGCGGCGCCTCAAACGCCACGAGCGTGCGGGGTTCGGCCGCCAGCGAGGCGAGCAGCCGGCGGCGCTCGGCGGCCCGCCGGGGCAGAAAGCCAAGGAACGTGAACTGGCGGAAGGGCAGCCCCGACGCAGACAAGGCTGCAATCGGCGCCGCCGGGCCAGGGATCGGCGAGATGTTGAATCCCGCCCCCAGTGCAGCGGCCACGAGTTCGTGGCCGGGGTCGCTCAGGCCCGGCGTGCCTGCTTCGGAGACTACCGCCACGTCGCCGTCGCGGAGAGCCGCCAGGATGCGGGGCGTGCGCAGCTTCATGTTGTGCTCGTTGTAGCTGAGCAGCCGCTGCTGGATGCCGTAACGCGTCAGTAGCTTGCGTGTCGTGCGGGTGTCCTCCGCCGCTACCAGAGAGACCTCGCGCAGAACGCGCAGGGCGCGCGCGGTCACGTCCTCCAGATTGCCGATCGGCGTCGCTACGAGGTACAGCGTGCCCATTGCAGGAGTATCAGCAGATGATCAGTTACAATGTGGAAAGTGTTTATACCTCTTCTCCTAATTGCCCGGCCAAACCGGTTGACCGGCCGGCGGTTGGGTTGATATATTGGTTGAAAATCCCTGGCGGACTTTTCCATAACCGAGGCGAGATGATATGAGTCTAGCTCTATACAAAGAACTCCGGCCCGCCTACGGGTTTGACGAGGTCGCCATTGTCCCCGGCTCGATAACCGTCAACCCCGAACTGACGGATGTCCACTTTAGCATAGGCCATCACACGTTCGACTTCCCGATCCTCACCGCGGCCCTGGACGCCGTCGTCAACCCGGCCTTCGCCATCGAGGTTGGCCGCCGGGGCGGGCTGGCCGTGATGAACCTCGAGGGGCTGCAGTGCCGCCACGAGGACGCCGACGCCGCCATCGCCGAGGTGGCGAGCGCCTCGCAGGAAGAGTCGGCCGCCGTCATCCAGCGGCTGACCGCGGCGCCCATCCAGGAAGAACTGATAGCGCGTCGCGTGCGCCAGATCAAAGAGGGCGGGGCGGTCTGCGCGATCTCCTGCACGCCCGCCAACACCAAGAAACTGGCGCCCATCGCCGTGGACGCCGGCGCCGACATCTTCGTCGTGCAGTCCACGGTCACCACCGCCCGTCACATCTCGCGCAGCGTCCGCGGCCTGATTTTCGAGGAGCTGGTGGAGAACATCCGCGTGCCGGTGGTCGTGGGCAACACCGTCGGCTTTACGGCGACGAAAGAGCTAATGGAGACGGGCGTCGCCGGCGTCCT
>JBGQEU010000237.1:0-3280 GCA_041496525.1 Dehalococcoidia bacterium | reverse complement strand
GATGCGCTCGCCATCTGGGATGGGTTCGCGGGGAGCAGGGAACCGCTGCTCGAGCCGAGTCGGCTGGCCTGGGCGCGCGCCCGCGCCCGGTGGACGCTGGGGAGGCTCGCAGAGGCGGACGCGATCCTGGCCGCACTCGACGCGGAGTCCGCCCCTTTCGACGTCCGCGCCAACGCCCTCGCCGTCCGCGCGTTGGTTCTCGACCGTCTCGACCGGCGGGAAGAAGCACTCGCTATCTATCGCCGGGCACAGGCCTACCTGGAGGATCATGTCGAGTACAACGATGGTCTGATCGCGCCTTTGCGCGGGCGCATCGCCGCCGGGCTCAAGGCGCCGCAGGACGGCGGACCTGTGCCTGGCACCCCGTCACTACAGGTGCTGCCTCCATGACGCTGCCAACTCGCCTGCCCCTCGCGGGCCTCCGCGTCCTGGACCTGACGCAGGTCTACGCCGGCCCCACCTGCACTCGCCTCCTCTCCGACCTGGGCGCGGACGTCATCAAGGTCGAGGGGTTGAAGCGCATCGACATCACCCGCAACTTCGTCATCGCCGACAACGACAGCCAGGGCGACTACTGGAACCACTCCGGCTACTTCCTCTATCGCAACGGCGGCAAGCGTTCGCTGACCCTGGACTTCAGCGACCCTGAGGCGGTGGAGATCGTGAAGCGCCTGGTGCCGCACGCCGACGTGGTGGCTGAGAGCTTCACCCCGCGCGTGATGGCGAAGTTCGGCCTGGACTACGAGTCGCTGCAGCGCATCAGGCCGGACCTCATCATGATCAGCCTCTCCGGCTACGGCCAGACCGGGCCCTGGCACGACTACACCGCCTACGGGATGGGCCTGGAGCCCGCGTCCGGCATCTCCTCCCTTACCGGCTACCGCAACGGCGACCCGCTGCGAACGGGCATCTCGTTCACCGACCCGTACTCCGGTATCGCGGGGGCCGGCGCTGTCCTGGCAGCGCTCGCCTACCGGCGGCGGACAGGCAAGGGCCAGTACATCGATCTCTCGGAGCAGGAGGCGGCCATCCCGGTCGTCGGCTACGCGCTCATGGACTACGCGCTGAACGGGCGGCCGCCGGAGCGCACCGGCAACCGCAGCCGCTGGTTCGCGCCGCAGGGCTGCTACCCCTGCCGGGGCGAGGACAGCTGGCTCGTCCTCACCGTCCACGACGACGCCGAATGGCAGGCGCTCGCCAACGCCCTCGGCCACCCGGAGTGGGCCACTGACCGCCGCTTCGCCGGCGTTCTCGGCCGCTTCGATTACCACGACGAGATCGATGCGCTGATCGCGGCCTGGACGCGGGAGCGGAACCACGTGGAGGCGATGCGGCTGCTGCAGAGCGCCGGGGTGACGGCGGCCGCCGTCCTGAACCCCAAGGAGGCGTTGCTCGATCCGCATCTCCGGGAGCGCGGGTTCTTCCAGACCGTCGATACCGGCGACCACGGCCGGCGCCCTGTGCCCCGCCAGCTGGGCGCCCGCTTCTCCGCCTTCGAGGCGGACAGCGCCCGTCCGGCGCCCGCGCTGGGGCAGCACAACCGCGAGGTGCTGCAGGGCCTGCTGGGCCTCACGGACGAAGACCTCGACCGGCTGCGCGAGCAGAAGGTGATCGGCGACACGCCGGAGGGCGCGGTACCGGTGGACATCATGCGCATGTTCGTCCAGTTCCCGACGACGACCTACCTGGGCATGGGCGCGCTCGCCGCGCTGGAGACCGACTACAAGCAACAGTTGGGGATGCCGTGATAACCTGGGCGCCGGTCGCCCCCGGTGTCATTGCGAGGGGCGACAGCCCCGAAGCAATCTCGGAAAGGCCCTATACAACGGCTAAACAGTACTACGTCTACATCTTGACCAACAAAGCCAACACCGTCCTCTATACGGGTGTGACGGGCGACTTGAAGAGACGGGCATACGAACACCGAGAATCGCTGATTGAAGGGTTCACCAAAAGATACACGCGACAAGACTTGCCTACTACGAGGTCTTTGACGGCCCGTCCGCGGCAATCCAACGGGAGAAGCAGATCAAGGCTGGCTCAAGAGCCAAGAAGATGGAATTGATCGATAGCATGAACCCGAGATGGAGGGACCTGTATGAGGACATCTGAGATTGCTTCGCTCCGCTCGCAATGACAGGAGCATCCGCTCGTTCTGAGTCCGCCGAAAGGCGAACCGACCGGAAGGGAGTCCGACCATGAATATCAAGTTCGGCGCCGTAGCGACGCAGGCCGGCGTGACCTGGGGCGACTTGCTGGAGTCCTGGCAGGAGCTGGACCGCGATTCCAACTTCGAAGCCCTCTGGCTGATGGACCACTTCGTCACGGGCTTCGGTGTCCAGTTCGGCTCCGAAGGCCCGTGCATGGAGTCGTGGACGGCGCTGGCCGCCCTCGCCCAGGCGACGTCCCGCGTGCGCCTCGGCATCCTCGTCACCGGCAACACCTACCGGCACCCCGCCGTCCTGGCCAAGGAGGCCACGACCGTCGACATCATCTCCGGCGGCCGGCTGGAGTTCGGCATCGGCGCCGCCTGGCACACGTACGAGCACCAGGCCTTCAGCATCCCCTTCCACACGACGCGCGAGCGGCTGGACCGGCTGGAGGAGGCCGTTCAGCTCATCAAACTGCTGTGGACGCAGCCGCAGCCGGCCTTCAGCGGCCGCTACTACCAGTTGGACCGCCCGCCCTACAACCCACCCAACGTGCAACAGCCACACCCGCCCATCCTCATCGGCGGCGGCGGCGAGAAGAAGACGCTTCGTATCGTCGCCCGATACGCCGACGCCTGCAACGTCTCCGGGACGCCGGAGGAGATCCGGCATAAGCTGCGGGTGCTGGAGCAGCACTGCCGCGAGGTGGGGACGGATTTCTCGCGCATCCGGCGCACGAGCCAGATCCCCCTGTTCCTGAACGAGGACTCGGAGTTCAAGAAGCGCGTGCTGCAGGGGATGTCGGCGGCGCGCGGCGGCAGCGAGGAGGAGGCGGCGGCCAGCATCCTCCTGGGCTCAGTGCAGGAGATCAAGCAGCAGGTGCGCCGGTTCATCGACGCCGGCGTGCAGGAGTTCATGCTGGCGCAGTGGCCGCGGATTCACATGGAAGGGTTGCGTCGCTTCTCGCGGGAGATTATCCCGGAGTTCCGCTAGCGGCGGGGCCGGCCGCCGCCGTCAACCTGAAGGCGTAGGCGTGCCTGACGCCACGTCATAATTCTACTCCCGGCGCGCCCACCGCACACCGTTGTCTGGCGGCTGTGCTAATCTTGTCGCGTCATGTCCACCGTCCT
>JBGQEU010000236.1:0-3281 GCA_041496525.1 Dehalococcoidia bacterium | reverse complement strand
GGGCCAAATCGAAAAGATGCGCACGAGCAGCCGCCATCTCGACTGGCGTTCGGCGTGCTCGATGCCGAGTATGAGGTGATATTCGCCGGGCTCCCATGAAAAAGGCGGGTACTCGTCGCGTAGCAGCCCAACGTAGGCACTTACGTTGGCGGCCCATCGCTGGATGTTCACCGCGAAGTCAAAGAGGCCCTTCGGGTACTTGCCGGTGAATAGGATGGCGAACCAGGCGATGAAGGTAATGACTGAACCGACGGAGTAGAGAGCGGACAAGATGAGCCAGTGTGGCAGCGCCAGGATCCCCTTTACGAAGATAAGCAGCCGCGACAGCTTCTCCGGATACTCGACGTCGTAGCGCAGCGGATACGATGCGCCTGGCGCGGCCTCGGCGGTTGTAGCCATGCTTTACCTCCCGAGTGGAACTTATCTGATTTGCGCCCGATTATGCGCCGTCTGCCAGATTTGTCAATACAAATGTAGACCGGTTATTCCAGGCTGAACGGGGGATATTCGTCCCGCATCAGTAGGAAGTAAGCCTGGACGCGCACTGTCCAGCGCATGTAGCCGGCGGCGAAATCGTACAGGGATTGCGGGTAGTTGCCGGTGAAGAGTATGGCGAACCAGGCGATGATGGCGGTGAGCAGCCAGGCGATGCTCAGGAAGATGAGGACAACCAGGTGCGGGATGACGAAGACCGCGCGCAGCCCTACCGACCAGCGGTCCCGCGTTTCCGGGAAGTCGCCGGCGCCGAAGGAAACCGGATAGCTGCCGGCGCCGGGCCCGAACGGCGGGTATTCGTCCCGCAGGAGGCCGGTGTAGGCCAGGACATTGGCCCGCCAGCGCATGTAGAAGAGCGTGAAGTCCCACAGGCCGCGCGGCTGCTTGCCGGTGAAGACGACCGCGAACCAGGAGACGGCCGCCATCGCCCCGGCGGCGATACCGATGGCGCCGCTGCCACCGCCCAGGCCGATCCAGGTGAAGGGCCCGGCGCCGCGCCACCAGCCGAAGCCAAGCCCCGGCCCCGGGCCGCCGACGAGCAGAGCCTGAGGAATCGCGAGGATGAACCGGAAGCCGACAGTCAGGCGGTTACGGCCGGCCAGTTGCGGCTGGACGCCGAAGGTTACGGGGTACCGGGGCGAAACCGGGCCGCCGGCGGCCTGAGCCTCCACTGACGCCTACGCCCTCACCGCCGCCCACTCCGCCACCGACCGCCAGATGAGCAGACCGTCCTCGCCGCCCATCAGCGGTTCGCAGGCGCGCTCGGGGTGCGGCATCATGCCCAGCACGTTGCCACCGGCGTTGGCTATGCCGGCGATATTTCGCTCGCTGCCGTTTGGGTTCGCCTCCGGCGTTACGGCCCCGTCCGGCGTGCAGTAACGGAAGACGACGCGGCCGGACGCCTCCAGTTCGTCCAGCGTCTCTGCGTCGGCGAAGTAACGCCCCTCGCCGTGTGAGATGGGGATGCGCAGGACCTGGCCCGGCTGGCAGGCCGCCGTAAAGGCCGTGTTCGTGCTCTCCACTCGCAGGTGCACCCACTGGCAGCGGTACTGAAGGGAATCGTTGCGCATCAGGGCGCCGGGGAGCAGGTGCGACTCGCACAGGATCTGGAAGCCGTTGCAGATGCCGATCACGGGCTTGCCGGCCCCGGCGTGCCGGACGACCGCTTCCATCACCGGCGAAAAGCGGGCGATGGCGCCCGTGCGCAGATAGTCGCCGTAAGAGAAGCCGCCCGGGAGGACGACGCAGTCATATGCGGAGAGGTCGGTCTCGCGGTGCCAGACGAGGTCCGCCTGGTGGCCGGCTACGTCGGCCAGAGCGTACTGACAGTCGTGGTCGCTCCAGGTGCCGGGAAAGACGACGACGGCAAATCGCATTCCACTCCCCTTATACCACCCCGCCGGAACGAGGAACAAGGAATCGGGGTGGCACTCGCCTCCGAGTTCCTTGTAACCTTTGGCCCATGACCGGAGACGCCCCCGCCGCCGACATCGCGTCCGAGATCGACGCTATCTTTCATCCCCGCTCCATCGCAGTGGCCGGCGCCTCCGCCAACCCCGACACGCCGGGCTTCGACTACGTGCAGTCGCTACAGGCGTTCGGCTTCGGCGGGTCTATCTACCCCGTCAACCCCAAGGGCGGCGTGATCCTGGGACTGACGACATATCCCTCTCTCCGCGATATCCCGGGCAACGTCGACTACGTTATCTACTGCATCCCGGCCGACGGCGTCCTGGACCTCGTCGCAGCGTGCGGCGAAAAGGGGGTCAAGGCGCTGCAGCTGTTCACCGGCCGCTTTGGTGAGACGGGCCGGCCGGACGCCGTGGCCCTCGAGCGGCAGTTGCTGGACAGGGCGCGCCGCTGCGGAGTGCGGTTGATCGGCCCCAATTGCATGGGGCTGCTCTATCCCGCCCAGGGCGTCTCCTTCCGCACAGATATGTCCCGTGAACCCGGCGACATCGGCCTGCTGTCGCAGAGCGGCAACCTGCTGTTCGAGATCACCCACTTCGGCGGCCCGCGCGGGCTCCGTTTTTCCAAGGCCATCAGCTACGGCAACGCCCTGGACCTGGACGAGAGCGATTTCCTGGAGTACTTTGCCTGGGACACGGAGACGAAGGTCATCGGCGCCTACGTGGAAGGGGTCAAGGACGGCCGCCGCTTCCTGGGCGCGCTCAAACGGGCCGCCTCCCGCAAGCCGGTCGTGCTGCTCAAGGGCGGGCGCACGGGGGCCGGCGGGCGGGCCGCCGCCTCGCATACCGCCGCCCTGGCCGGGGCCGGCGCCGTCTGGGACGCCGCCGCCCGACAGGCCGGGGCGATGTCTGTGGAGACTGTCGAGGACCTGATCGATATGCTGATCGCCTTCGCCGGCATGAAGGCGCCGGGCCCTGGTTGGGCGCACACGCAGGTGCGCCCCTACCCTGAACGGCCCCAGGGCATGGTCGGCCCCGGTTGGGCGCACACGCAGGTGCGCCCCTACAACGAACGGCCCCGGCTGGCGATGGTGGGGGCCGGCGGCGGCCGCTCGGTGCTCACCGCCGACCTGTGCGAGGAGCTGGGCCTGGCCGTGCCGCCTTTGCCGGACGACGTGGGGCGCAAGGTGGCGGAGAAGGCGCCTGACCTGGCGGGATGGGTGACGAACCCGGTCGACCAGTCGATCCTGGCCGGGAGCGGCCTCGGCGGGGGCCAGGTGCTGGAGTGGCTGGACGAAAGCCCGGGCGTGGACCTGCTCCTGGCGAACATGAACGAGGCGTGGGCCTTCGGCCGCCCCAACTTCGACGCGCTGCTGC
>JBGQEU010000235.1:0-3295 GCA_041496525.1 Dehalococcoidia bacterium | reverse complement strand
TGTCGCATGACAGCCTGCTGTCTCCGGACCAGCTCATCGAGGCGGCGGAGATAGCGGGGCTGGACGGACTCTGCCTGACGGAGCACGACTTCTTCTGGGACGGCGACAAGGTGCAGGAACTGCAGGAACGGCACGGCTTCCTGGTGATCCCGGGGGTGGAAGTGAACACGGAGGACGGCCACTTCGTGGTCTTCGGCCTGGACCGCTTCGTGTACGGCATGCACCGGACGGCTGAGCTGGTGACGATGGTGAATGCCGCCGGCGGCGCCCTCGTCGCCGCGCATCCCTACCGCCGCCAGCTGCCGTTTGACCTCCGGCACCACGGGGATTGGACGGAAGCCCTGGAGCGGGCGGCCGCCAACCCGGCATACGCCCACGTCTGCGCCACGGAGGCGCACAACGGCCGTGGCAGCGCGCGAGAGAACGCCTTCGCCCGCGAGGTCTGCGCCCGGCTGGCGTTGCCCGCTGTAGCCGGGAGCGACTGCCACGAGCGGGCCGACATCGGCCGCTGCGCCACGGAGTTCGAACGCCACATCGGCGGCCTACCGGACCTCATCGAGGAGCTACGGGCCGGGCGCTGCCGCCCCGTTATCCTGCGCGAGAAGTAAGCGGAGTTGCACCAGCGGCGCGCGGCCGGTGATAATGCCAGCGCTTGCCATGGAGTTCTTGCAGCGTCTACCGATCCCCCGCCGGCTCTCCTCCCGGCTCTGGCTCATCACGCTGCCCTCCGCCCTGGTCTCGTTCGAGCGCCGCTCAGACGTTCCCCGGCTACCGGTCCGCGGCCTCCGCTTGCTAGGCATACCGCTAATCGCCGGCGGCCTCGCCCTCGGCCTGTTCGCCCACCGCCAGCCCGATACGTCCATCGCCTACCACGGCCCGCTGGCGCCGCTCTCCCGGAAACCCGCCACCGCCGGCGGCCTCCTCGCCCTGGCCGGCGTCGCCGTTCTCATGAGATCGCTCGTGCTCGTCGCCTACGCAGCGGGGCTCGCCGCCGCCGTCAGCGCCAGCGCCGTGGAGGTGGAAGAGCCCAGCGCCGCCACGCTCCTGGGCCGGCGACGCGACTAGCCCCGACGGGGCCGGCGCAGGGCCGGCCGGCCCGTCTCCGTTTGACAGCCCCTACGGCCTGCGATATGCTCCCTGACGCGCACGTCAGGGTTGCTGCGCCAAGCGCTTTAGGAGGTGCCCCTTGACCCAGTCTCAGGCATCCGTCATCACAGACGAGATGCGCGCCGCCATCGGCCGCGAGTCCGAGCCCGCCGTCTACGAGATCGACAACACCGGCTGCCGTCAGTTCGCCCGCTCGGCAGGCTACACCGACGCCGTCTTCTACGACGAGGAGTATGCCCGCAGCAAAGGATATCGCGGCATTCTGGCCCCGCCCGGCTTCCTGGGCCACCCGGTCTTCAACCCCGGCCAGCCAGCCCGGATGCCCGAAGCCTTCCGCCTCGACGTCCCGTTCAAGCGCATCCTCAACGGCGGCACCGACGTCGAGTACTTCGACGACGTCTGCTCCGGCGACGCGCTGACCGCCACCACGAAGCTGACCGACCTCACCGAGCGGGAAGGGCGCATGGGCAAGATGCTCATCGTGCAGACGGAGACCACATACCGCAACCGGGGCGGCAAGACCGTGGCGATTATGCGCGGCACGGCGATCCGGTATTAGAAGCGCATTCGATTCGTAGCTGCGGGGCTTCCGCCCTGCCAGGCGGCCCTGGAGGCACCGCAGCTACAGGAGGACGAGATGGCACAGACGTACTTCGAAGACGTAACGGAGGGTCAGGAGATACCGGCGGTCTCCCAGCACTGCGATTCGCAGCGGCTGGTGCTCTGGGCCGCCGGTTCCGGCGACTACTACCAGATCCACTACGACAAGGACTTCGCGCAGGCCACCGGCCTGCCGGACCGCATCGTCCACGGCGCTCTCAAGCACGCCCTGCTGGGCCGCCTCCTGCACGAATGGGCCGGCGAACAGGGGCGCGTGCGCCGCGTCGCCTGCCAGTACCGGGGCATGGACATGGTGAACCGGGACGTCCTCTGCAAGGGCGTCGTCAAGGGCAAGCGCCGGGAGAACGGCGCGAACCTGGTGGACCTGGAGATATGGACTGAGGACGCGGAGGGCACTAAGACGACGCCGGGCACCGGGGTCGTCGCCCTGCCCTCGCGGGGCTAGCCGAATCTGAAAGCCCCAGCCTTCAGGCTGGGGTCACGGCCGGATACGGGAGGAACGACATGGCAATGCTGGAAGGGAAGGTCGCGGTTATCACGGGCGCCGGGCGTGGCATCGGCCGGGGCATCGCCATCATGATGGCGCAGCAGGGTGCGAAGGTCGTCGTGAACGACCCCGGCGTCAACCCTGATGGCACCGGCCACGACGACGGCCCGGCGGACCAGGTCGCGGCCGAGATCGCCGACGCCGGCGGCGTCGCTGTCGCGAACTACGATTCCGTCACCACCGTCCAGGGCGGCGAGAACATCATCAAGACGGCGACGGAGAGGTTCGGCCGCCTCGATGTCCTGGTCAACAACGCCGGGATCCTGCGCGACCGCATGATCTTCAACATGGCCGAGCAGGAGTGGGACGAGGTGATGGCCGTCCACCTCAAGGGCCATTTCGATACCATCAAGCCGGCATCGATCATCATGCGACAGCAGCGGTACGGCCGCATCATCAACTTCAGTTCGGAGTCCGGGCTCTGGGGCAACGCCGGCCAGGCTAACTACGGCGCCGCCAAGTCCGCCATCGCCGGCCTCACGCGCGTCGTCGCGCGCGACCTCGGGCGCTACGGCGTGACCTGCAACGCCGTCGCACCGCGCGCCTGGACACGGCTGACGGCGACGATCCCTCAGGCACCGCGCGGCGCCGCCGCCGCCCCTGCGCAGCCGCAGCCCAGCGCCATCCAGCAACTGGACCCGGACATGATCGCACCGATGGTCTCCTACCTCGCCAGCGACCACGCCTGGAACATCAACGGCCAGATCTTCCTCGTCTACTCCGGCACCGTGGCCGTCCTCCATCACCCGGTTCCCTGGCGCACCGCCTTTAAGCCGGGACTGTGGACGCTGGACGAGCTGTCCGCAATGGTGCCCCAGCTCCTGGAGGGCACGCGTAACCCGGCGCCGCCGCCGGAAGACCGGGAGATACCGGGGCGCCCGGCGAAGGCAGGGGCCACGGAAGCGGGGAGGACGGCATGAGCGGCAAACTGAACGGACGCAACGCAGTCGTGACAGGCGCCGGCCGCGGCATCGGCCGGGCGGTGGCCATCCTCCTGGCGAAGGAAGGCGCTAACGTAGT
>JBGQEU010000234.1:0-3356 GCA_041496525.1 Dehalococcoidia bacterium | reverse complement strand
TGCCCCAGGTCAAATGCCGCCGTGCGTAGTGCTTCCGGCGGCCCCAGTATGGCCAGGAAGCGGTTGTCCCCCGCCGCTCCCGAAGGCTGGGTGCCGGCGACCTCCAGGATCACGTTCCCCGCCTGCTTGATCGCGTCCGCCAGCGTCGCATCCTCCGGCGACGGGTCCGCGATCAGGATGTCGAAGACGATGAGTCTCGCGCCCGCGGCCTTGAGGTTCGTGATCGCCTTCGCGTGCAACGTCCGCGGCGAATTCGTCAACTGCGTCTGATACTCCTGGATGGTTTTGTCATCGATCTGGGCTATCACAACGTTCGAAGCTCCCGCACCCTTCTGGAAGAGGATATCTGAGAGACCTGCCTGGACGTTTTGAAAGGGCTGGAACAGCCAGAAAAGAGCGATCAGGCCTAACCCGGTCGCGGCCACCAGTATGGTGCCGGTTACGACGCGGCCCTGTCTCTGGCTGCGGTTGCGAGAGCGAAATGGATTCAGCGATTGCTCCGGGCGGCGGGGAGGCTTAAGCGTGTGGATGATATGTGTCAACAGCGCATTAGGTCAAATCAAAACCCTAACAAAAGCACTAAGCCACGTCTGTCAGCCGGCCCGCTTAACCGCGTGTCACTGCGAGCGCCCCCATCCGTCATTGCGAGGACGCTAGCCCGAAGCAACCCTTGGCGGCACTTCAATCTCCACCTAGGCCCCTCTGACGATTGGCAGCGCCAAAGGTTGCTTCGCCTTTCGGGCTCGCAATGACAAAGCAGCAACTCCATGTTGCCTGTTGCGTGCTCCGGCCCACCTGACACCTGACAGCCTTCCCCCTACCCCGGCCACGCCCTCGCGCGCAGCACCGACACCCCGTCCGCCGCCTCCACCCGCAGCCGCGTCCGCCCGTGCGAGCGCGTGAAGGTCAGGTCGGCCGACCCGCGCCCGACCTTGAGGTTGCGCAAACGCACCTCGCCCAGCCAGTAAGGAAGCCGCGGCCGCACCACGTACAGGCGCCCCCTGGCGGCGTCCGGCGCCAGACCCAGGACCGACTGCAGCACATGGGGCATCGCGCTCGCCGCCCACGCCTGCGGCCGGCAGGCAACCGGGTACGGCACCGGCGGCTGGTGCGCGGAGCGCGAATGCCCGCCGTAGACCTCGGGCAACCGGTACGAGGGGAAGGCGCAGGCCGTGTCGAACAGGCCCGTCGCCACCTCGTTCACCTCTTCATCGAACCCGTGTCGCTTCAATCCGGCCGCGATAATCGCGTTGTCGTGCGGCCATATCGTCCCCAGGTGATATCCCACCGGGTTGAACGCCGGACTCTCGCTCGAAAGCGTCCTTATGCCCCAGCCCGTGAACATGTCGTTGCTGAACAGCGCATCGCGCACCGCCTCCGCGCGCTCGCCGTCCAGCAGGCGGCTCCACAACACCTGCCCGGCGTTCGACGACATCACGCCCGCCGCCTCCATCCTTCCGTCCAGCGCCATCGGCACCAGCTTCTCTCCATCCACCCAGAAGTCGCGCCGGAAGTGGGCCCGCAGCCGTGCCGCCTCTGCCCGCAGCCGCGAGGCCTCTTGCGTCTCCCCCAACGCCGCGAAAATCGGCCCCAGGCGCCGCAAGGCCCCGTAGAGATAGCCCTGCACCTCCGCCAGCGCAATCGGCCCGGAGCACAGGCTGCCGTCGGCCTGGACGATGCAGTTCTCCGAGTCCTTCCAGCCCTGGTTGCGCAGGCCCGTCGGGCTCGTTGTCTCATACTTCAGATAGCCGTCCTCGTCCGGCGCCCCGAACTGCCGCACCCACTGCAGCGCAGCCGCCAGGTTCGGCCGCAGCGCCCGCATCGCCGCCACGTCCGCCGTCCAGGCGAAATACTCGCCTGCCAGCAGCAAGAACAACGGCGTCGAATCGACGCTGCCGTAATAGCGCGAGTACGGCAGCTCCCCCACCGCCGATAGCTCGTCGTGGCGCAGCTCGTGCAGGATCTTGCCCGGCTCCTCCGCCGAAAACTGGTCCACCTGATGCCCCTGCAGCCGCCCCAGCATGAACAGGCACGCCCGCGCCAGGTCCGGCCGGTAGGCCAGCATCTGCATCGCCGTCACCAGGCTGTCGCGCCCGAACAGCGTGTCGAACCAGGGCGTGCCCGCCGCGAAATAGCCGTTGCCGTAGGCATCTTCGGACCACAGCATCCTCAGGTCCGTGAAGGAACGCTCCAGCACCTTGTTGAAGATCTCGTTGTCCGTGTGGACGAAGGTGAAGGTCTCGCGCCAGTGGGCGTGCTCGGCCGCCACCGCATGCATGCTGGCCGCTGCGCCGGGCGGCGAGCCCGAGCTTTCCGTCCTCACCTCCAGGCGCACCTCCACCGATTGCCGCGGTTCCAGGTCGAACGCGAAGGCGGCCCGGGCGGCGCTCAGTTCGTCCGGGACGCGATCGAACGTCAGGCAGGTGCTGCGAAACACGCCGTCGGCACCGTTGTAGCAGTAACGGACGCATCTCTCGGACACGTCCGGCTCCATCATCTCGCCCGCCCGGCCGCGCTTGTGCCCCCTGACCTCGAATATGTCGGCGAAGTCGGCGCCGAACTCATACTGCGGTTGCACCGTCACGCGAAACGGGTTGTAGTTCGTGATCCGCAGGCGCTCCTCGACCCCATCGGCCACGAACCGCTGCCTGTGCACCTCGATAGTGCAGCGCCCGATCGCATAGCCCTCCGGCGAGACAGCCTGGTGATTGCCCAGCACCTGCTCCAGGCTGTAGCCCGAGTCAGAGGCCGATAGCAGCACAACCGGCGCCGAGCCGTTGAGGCAGAAGTCGTAGGTAGAGAGATGACGCGTGTCGCGGACGTAGAGGCCAAGGCCGCGACGGTTCCCCCGCGGCACGTTCCCGGCGCTATCAGTGAGTAAGAAGACGCCCTTCTCGCGGATGACGTGGGCGTCGCTGATGCTTTCGACACCGCCGAACGTGTCCGGCAGGTGCTCCCAGCTTCGGCTCCTGGCGCGATCGATCGAACCCTGGACGCGTCTCCCCGCCGCGAGATTACTCACGCATCCATGATGCCATGCCCCACCCCTGTCACCCCAGGCGCTCGCCCGGCGCCGTCATGCCGAGCCCCGCGCTGTCATGCACGGACCCAAGCTTGTCATTCTGAGCGCTAGCGAAGCATCTAGTTCTTCTCGAAGCGGACACGCGTTCTTGTAGAAGGCGCCACGCGTCGACTGGCCGGTGGCTCTGTCAAGCGTCGCGCGTTCTATCCTTTGCAGGCGAGGGTCCCCTGAACCCGACCGGCGGGCCCTCAGCGCCGGCGAAGCCGCCACCTCACGCCGCCGGCAACCCCGGTATCACCCGCAACCGGTTATCGATCTCTCCGTACCCCGCCTG
>JBGQEU010000233.1:0-3366 GCA_041496525.1 Dehalococcoidia bacterium | reverse complement strand
GCCGTCACCCCACCATGGCTTGTACCGGCGGGGGACTTCGACTGCGATGGGTTCCCATCGGTGGTGAAGGTTGGCAACCGTGGATCAGAGGCGTACGTTGGGACGCTGCCCAATCAGGCGTGCGCAGCAGACAATATAGGGAACAACGAGAACCCAGATTCTTCGCCACTGGACAACAACGACGATAAGAAGATAGGCTTGGTCGACGTGCTCGCCTATATACCCGTATACCTCACCAATGTCCCTCCCAGCTCCTCCCGGCTTGACGTGACCGAGGACGGCAAGATCGGCCTAGCAGACATCCTGTCGTTCATACCCTTCTACCTCACCCAATGCTAGCTAGGAGTAATGCTTCTACGCGGGCCATTCGGCGCTGAGATGAACACGACGGTGGGGAGAGGCCGGGCAGCCTCTCCCCACCGCCTGCGGCGCTCCCCAGCGCATCCCCCTAGGATTGCGCCTACGGCTCTAAGGGCTTGCGGGCCTTGATGCCGGTGGCGGAGAAACCGCCCCAGCGAAGAACATGCGAACCGCCGGCGACTGCCGCACACATCCCGTCGCGCCCGTGCGGAACCACACTGCCCGGCGTATCATCCAGGTGACGAGCGAAGGGATGATTCCTGCCTGGGAGGTGTCTGCTTGACCGACCCACCGAACCGCTGGCTGCAGGCCAGGACCGTGTCCGGCGACGACTACGACGCGACGTACGAGCGCCGCGCCGCTGCCGGCGAGGACGTCCACGGCGAGGCGGACTTCGTGCAGTCCTTTGCGCCGGCGTCCGTGCTTGATGCGGGCTGCGGAACCGGTCGTGTCGGGCGCGAACTGGCCCGTCGCGGTCTGGACGTCGTTGGCGTCGACATCGACCCGGAGATGCTCGAGACGGCGAGGCGGAAGGCGCCCGGCGTAGACTGGCGCCTCGCTGACCTGGCAACCGTTGACCTCGACCGTTCGTTCGACGCGATCGTGATGGCCGGCAACGTGATGATCTTCCTGAAGCCGGGCACCGAGAGCGCCGTCGTCGCGAACATGGCGCGCCACCTTGAGCCGCACGGAGTGCTGATCGCGGGCTTTCAAGTCATGCGGGACCGGCTGCCCATCCAGCGATACGATGAGATCGCCACCAGCGCAGGCCTGACGCTGGCCGAGCGGTGGTCAACCTGGGACCGCGATGTCTGGTATGCGGACAGCGATTACGCCGTGTCCGTGCTCAGGAGCGCGCCCGGCTCTTCGCGGGTGTAGCCTCGCGTTGCCGGGGCCGCGGGGAACTGTAACTAACCGGTTTAATCGTGGTCTAGACTGGTGGAGGGCGGCGTGCTACGCGCGTCGCCATCTCCTTGCGTCAACCGAATTTTGTTGCTATGACAGACCGCAAAGAGGACGAACAGAAGCCCAACCGCATCATCTTCGTCCGCGGAATGACGGACGTTGATTGGCGCCCCGCAGAGCCGGTTGCCGTGGCGCCTCCTGTCGCGGAGCCCGGTCTCGCTCCCACGCCCTTCTCGGCCCCCACCGCACCTGACGCGCAGCCGGCGCCCGCCGCCACGCGGGAGCCGGCACCCATTCCGGGCGCGGCAGCCACTCCCTGGCAACGATTCCGGTCCGGCGCCCTACCCAAGATTGCTCTGGCGTGCGCCATCCTTTTCCTGGCCTTCCTCCTGGTCAAAGCCTCTCTCCAGAACTTTCAGGCGGAAGGCGCCAGCATGATGCCCGGCCTGCAAGACGGCGATCACGTCATCGTCAACAAGCTCGCTTATTCGCGCATGGACCTGGGGCTCATCGGCTGGCTGCCCTTTTACGACTCGACGGATGCACCCTATCTCATGGGCGCACCGCAGCGCGGGGACGTCATCGTCTTCAAGCTGGACCAGTTCCCGAAAAAGTTCGTCAAGCGGATCATAGGCGCGCCGGGAGATAAGGTGGAGATCCGCGACGGGCACGTGGTCCTGAACAGCATTGTCCTGGACGAACCCTACGCCAACGGCCCGACCGAGTGCTTCTCTACGTGCACTTACTGGGTGGTCCCCGAAAACTCGTACTTTGTGCTGGGGGACAATCGCGGCGATAGCCTGGACTCTCGCGGCGGGTGGATGGTCCCTGCGGACACGATCGTCGGCAAGGTATTGCTTTCGTACTGAGCGGGCTAGACGCCGGCCAGCCCCTTCACCAGCAGCCGCACGCCCAGGAAGACGATCGCCACCGCCAGCAACATCAGCACTCCCCTGCCCTTGATGCGGTGCGAGAGCACGGCGCCTAGTTGGGCCCCCGGAATCGCGCCCGCGCCCAGGGCCGCCGCCTTCGCCAGCTGCGAACCGGCCAGGGTTCCGTCTGCCAGATGGACCATTGAGCCGCCGCCGGACATGAACGCCAGCACAAAGTGGGATGTAGCCACGGCGTACTGCACCGGGATGTGCAGCAGGATTATCATCACAGGCACGTGGATGACTCCGCCGCCTATGCCGAAGAGGCTGGAGATGAAGCCAACGCCCGCGCTCAGCAGAACGCCTTGCCAGATGTCGTAGGCGTAGCGGTAGGTTCTGCCTTCCGGATCTACAACTGTCCGCACCAGCACGCCTGGCCCGGCCCGGGGCTGACGGATCGTTTGCGTGCGGGCGCCACGCACAGAAACGGCCGCGACGATTAGCAGCATCGCCCCAAAGAGCGCGCTGAACACGCGTTCAGGCACATAGTGGACCACGATGGCGCCCGCCACGACGCCCGGCACAGACGACGCGGCAAATAGCAAGCCCGTCCGGTAATCGATCCGGTGCTGGCGGGCGTAGGCCACGGAGCCGGAGGTGGCGTTCGCGAACACAACCGCAAGCGAGATCGCCGTCACGTCCTCCGGACCGTACGAGGGGTAAAGGAGCAGCAGCAGCGGGACAAGGATGAATCCGCCACCGGCGCCGATGATTGTGCCGTACGCGCCTACTGCCAGTCCCAGGGCCGCCAGAGCCAGCAGCTCAAGCGCCACTGGCCAGGATCCTCCGTGGCTGGCGCCCTGGGTTCTTCCCCCGATCTATGTCCGGCGTATACACTTGCCATTCATTCTATTTCCTGCGGCGGCGGACGTCGCGCTCTGCGGTAGCGGGTCAACTCAAGCTGACCGCTACCCCAAACCTATTGGAGCTTGACGTGACCGGCGATTGAGGCTGCCAGGGCGCCGATGAACGCGGGGTTCGCGGCGATCTGCTCGGCCAGCTTCGCGTAGTCCACTGCGAGGGCGCCGCCAGGCTGGGCCTTTACCAGGTCCGCTATGGCCTTGAAGGCAGACTCCTTGTTGTCCAGCGCTGTCTTGTGCACGTGGTTGCAGAAGTCCATGCTTCCGAACAGCGAGCTGAGCCAGTCCGCCCGTGTGGCAGGCGCCTG
>JBGQEU010000232.1:0-3368 GCA_041496525.1 Dehalococcoidia bacterium | reverse complement strand
TCCGGTGCCGAACTCCACGCGGCCGTCCGAGACGAGGTCCAGGGTGGCGATGCGCTCGGCGATGCGGGCCGGGTGGTTGTATCGGGGTGGCATCAGGGCGATGCCGTGCCCCAGCCTGATCCTTTTCGTGCGCTGGCTGGCCGCGGCGAGAAAGATCTCGGGCGCCGAAGAGTGAGAATACTCCTCCAGGAAGTGGTGCTCCACCTCGAAGACGTAGTCAAAGCCCAGGCTGTCTGCCAGCTCAATCTGGTCCAGGGCGTTCTTCAGAAGCTGGTGCTCCGCGTCCGGGTCCCACTGGTCGCCGTCGTACGGCTTGGGGAGCTGGTGTTCATAAAACAGCCCGAACTTCATCAGACAACCGCTTTCCTCTACTCGCAGCTTGAAAGATGCGGCATGGAGTTTCGGATTAACGTGAACGTCTAGGTTGGGGTAGAATATCCCACCGAAGCCGCGCGCCCGTCAAGGTGACGGGCTGGTCTTTGTGCTAGAATCCGCACCACCGAAACCCGGCGGAAGAACGGAGAGACGTGGGCCAAGGGCCGGACGTACCAATGATACTGGGCGGCAGAGTGGCGCTGATTACGGGCGCCGGCAGCGGGATCGGTCAAGGCGTCGCGCTGCGCTTCGCCCGCGAAGGCGCACGACTGGCGCTGGTGGACATCGACGCCGCACACCTCGAGGAGACGGCCGTGGCTCTGCAGCCTTCCGGAGCGGAGTTCGAGTCCTATCAGGGCGACGTCGCGCTCACGGGCGACGTCGAGCGCTGCTTCGAACAGGCGGTCCAGCGTTTCGGCCGGCTGGACGTTTGCGTGAACAACGCCGGCATCGGCAATCCCCCTCTGCCGCTTGTACAGATGACGGATGAGGGATTCGACCGAACGCTGGCGGTGAACCTGCGCGGCGTCTTTCTCTGCATGCGGGCGGCGGCGCGCCAGATGATCAAGCAGGGCAGCGGCGGGCGCATCATCAGTGTGTCGTCGCAGGCCGGCAAGACCGGCTTCCCGATGCTCGGCCCCTACTGCGCCGCCAAGGCGGGCGTCATTCTGTTAACGCAGACGATGGCCAAGGAGCTGGGCGCCCAGCGCATAACGGTCAACTGCGTGTGCCCGGGCACGATAGACACGCCGTTGCTACGGGCAGGCCTCGACCCGATTCTGAAAGTGACCGGCCAGACCCTGCAGGAGTGGGCGCTGAAGAACGCCCCGCCGATACCGCTGGGCCGCATCGGTTACCCGGAGGACGTGGCCAAACTGATTACGTTCCTGTCATCCGATGAGGCTGATTACGTGACCGGCCAGGCCATCAACATCACGGGTGGCCAGGAGATGCACTAGCGCATGAAAGGGGAACCGCGGGGTGCGCGTATCCATGGCATACAAGGCCCCTCTGGATGGTATGAACATATCCACATCGGCGCTGCCCTTGACAACTACACGAATTCTTCCGGATAATGGGGTTGTCTCAGCAGTGCCGCAACTGTTGGGGCGCTTAGCGCTCTTCGGGTCTCATCGCCGCACCCCCGCGAGCAATTACGACTCGAGAGCGCTCCTTTTTGCCCGAAGTTAGCCGCCTCTCCCGCCGGTCGTCTGTAACTACGGCCAGCCGATAGTCATCTTGTATTTGCGGGAGCAAGTTTCATCTTGTCTATGCTGGAGGCAAATCTGGACCCGGTGCGAGAGGTGCGGATCGCCAGGCGCTGGGCGCTGGCCGGCATTCTCGGCCTCGTGCTCGCGCTAACTCCTGTCTATGCCACGACGCTGGGGCTCTCAGGACTCGAACTGGCATTCGTCCTCGCCCCGGCTTCCCTCGCCGCCTTCGGCGCGGTTGAGTTCGCATCGCGGTGGGAATACCGGATGTGGTGTCGCTACGCTTATCCTCACCGCCTCGGATACGAGCTGGCCTCCATCTACGAGTTCCCGCGCGCCTGCCAGCGCAGTGCCGAACTGATCGGACGCTGGCTGAACGCCCGCGCCGTCGTCGTGGCCTGGCTGACGGAAGAGGATGATGCGCTGGCGCCCGCGGCGGCCTTCGGCTTGGCGGCCGGCTGGCTCGATGATGCGCCGCAGCTGCCGCTCACCGGCCGCGATTTCGGCCGGGCCCTGGAGGAGACGCGCCTGCTCAGGTCGCCGGCGCGTCCCGACGACCCGTGGTTTTCCAGCTTCTCCCGTTATCAAATAACGTACGTGCCTCTGGTCAGCCGGGATCGGGCGGAAGGAGTGGTGGCGATCGCCGCCGGCCGGGGAAACGGCGCTCTCGCTGATGATCGCCTGCTGGCTGCCCTGGGCACCATGATGGGTCTGGCGCTGGACAACTGCCGCCTCCACGAATCGCAGCGGGCGCACGCTCAGCGTCTGCAGCAGTTGAACAGCATGAAGAGCGACTTCCTGAGCACCGTGTCGCATGAGCTGCGGACGCCGCTGACCTCCATCATGATGGCGGCGGAGATGTTGCTGGAGGACGAGGAGGCCAGAGACCCGAACAGCCCGCGGGGGCGGCTGGTCAGGGCCATCGTGAAGGGGGCGTCGCGATTGACCAGCCTGGTTGCCGACCTCGTCGATGTGTCGCGGGACGACGAATTCCAGCCGCGCCTGGAGCTGGACTCCCTGCCCCTTGCAGACACGGTCGCCAACACCGTCGCCATTATTCAGCCGCTGCTGACAGCCAAGCACCAGAGTATCGATGTGCAGTTCTCAGACCCGGATACGGTGATCATGGTGGACCGGTTGCGGTTCGAGCAGATACTGATCAACATCCTGTCCAATGCCCAACGCTATAGCCCCCCGGGCGGGCATATCGTGGTCAGCAGCCGGGTCACCAAAGACGAGGTGGTGATCTCCGTGACCGATTCGGGGCCCGGCGTCTCGGCGGAGAACGCCGAACTGATCTTCGAGCCGTTCTATCGTGGTGACCGGTCGGGCCTGGGCCTGGGCCTCGCTATCGCCAAATCACTCGTGGAACTGCACTCCGGCCGCATCTGGGTGGACAGCCGGCCCGGCCGCGGCAGCACCTTCAACGTGGCGCTGCCCATGCCCAGCCCCAGCCGGCCCGCGCGTCTGGCCTCGCCTGTATCCCGCTAGCCGAAGCCCCGCCCAGGCGGCTACTCGCCTGCCTGCCGCCGGCCAATAGCTGCCTCGCCCCGGCCAATCGTATAATTCGCTTATGCGGCTTCTTCGTCTCCAGCTTGCCGATTACCGCAATATCCAGCGCCTGGACATCGACCTGCCGGCCGGCGTCGCCATATTCGTGGGTGATAACGCCGAAGGCAAGAGCAACCTCCTGGAGGCCATCTACCTGCTGGCTACGATGCGCGGTTTGCGCGCCGAGACCGATGTGCAACTTGTCCGGCAAGGTGTTCTGGAAGATATCCT
>JBGQEU010000231.1:0-3383 GCA_041496525.1 Dehalococcoidia bacterium | reverse complement strand
GCCAGATCACGATCCCCGTATCGGACGTAGTGGAGATCCGCGACGGCAAGGTCTGCGCAGAGCGCGAGTACATGGACATGCTGCATCTGATGCAGCAGCTCGGCGTCGCGCCCGCTCCGGCAACGGTGTAAAGCCGGGAGACACGCAACGTAGGGGTGACCGGGCCGGTCGCCCCTACGTCTTCGTTACCCGCGCCTGGCCTAACGCCTGCGCCACGATCTCCATGTCCTTGTCACCGCGCCCGGAGATGTTGATGAGGACGGTCTGCTCCGGCGGTAGCGTCTTCGCCAGCTCCGCTGCGTGGTAGACGGCGTGCGCCGATTCCAGGGCCGGGATGATCCCCTCCGTCTCGCAGAGGAGGGTCAGGCCTTCCAGCGCTTGGCGGTCGGTAACGGCGACGTATTGGGCCCGGCCGGAGTCTTTGTAGAAGGAATGCTCCGGCCCCACGCCGGGGTAGTCGAGGCCGGCCGAGATGGAGTGGGTCTCGGTCACCTGGCCGGCGCTGTCCTGCAGAAGATAGGACATGGCGCCGTGCAGGACGCCGGGCCTACCTCTGGCCAGGCTGGCCGCGTGGTGGCCGGTGGCGAGCCCTTCGCCCGCCGCCTCCACGCCGATGAGACGCACGGATTGATCGGCATAGAAGGGGTGGAAGAGGCCCATGGCGTTGGAGCCGCCGCCGACGCAGGCGACGGCGTAGTCGGGCAGCCGCCCCTCTGCTTCCAGCATCTGCTGCCTGGCCTCGTTGCCGATGACCGACTGGAAGTCCCGGACCATCAACGGGTAAGGGTGAGGCCCGACGACGGACCCCAGCAGGTAGTGCGTCGTCTCCACGTTCGTCACCCAGTCGCGGATGGCCTCGTTGATGGCGTCCTTCAAAGTGCGGGAGCCGGAGGCGACAGGCCGCACCTCGGCGCCCAGCAGCTTCATGCGGAAGACGTTCAGCGCCTGACGGCGGATGTCCTCCTCGCCCATGTAGACGACGCACTCCAGCCCGAGCATGGCGCAGACCGTGGCCGTGGCCACGCCGTGCTGGCCGGCGCCGGTCTCCGCCACGACGCGCGGCTTCGCCATCCGCTTGACGAGCAGCCCCTGGCCCAGGGCGTTGTTGATCTTGTGGGCGCCGGTGTGGGCCAGGTCCTCCCGCTTCAGGTAAATCTTCGCCCCGCCCAGGCGATCGGTCAGCCGGGCAGCGAAGTACAGCGGCGTGGGGCGCCCGACGTAATCGCGCAGGAGCGCCGTGAGTTCCTGCTGGAAGGCCGCGTCCGCCTGTGCATCGTGGTAGGCGCGCTCCAGCTCCGCCAGGGCGGCCATCAGCGTCTCCGGGACGTACTGGCCGCCGTACGGACCGAAGCGCCCGTGCTCGTCGGGTAGGGTGTGAGTCAAAGGAGCGCTAAGCCTCCAGATTGGCCTTGATGCGCTTCAGGTCGCCCTCCAGGCCCCGCGGTATGACTGTCGCCCGTAGCAGGGGCAGCATTATCTTGAACGGCAGCGAACGGGGCTGCGGCTCTACACCCTTTGTCACCGTTGTCGCTCCGCCCTCCTCGGAGAGCAGGAAGGAGTGGCGGAAATGGCCGGTGTCGTCATCCGATTCGTAGACGAGCTTGCTGTTGGGCGTTAGCTCGGCCACTGTGACTTTCCCCTGGTGCGTGCCCAGCTGGTGTCCAACACAGGTAAAGCTGCTGCCGACGGCCGCCGGTCCGGCCGCGTCCGGCGTGATCTGTAGCTTGTGCCCGGCCCATTCGACGTGGCGCGGGATGTCGGACACGTAGCGGAACACCTTCTCCGCCGGGGCGTTGACTTGGATCTGCCTCTGGATGGCTGCCATGGTCGTCCTCCTTCTCGTAGATGGCGCTACTTCGCTGCTTTCTGTACGTTCGGCAGCCCTGTTTTGGCTGCCTGGATGAAGGCGCGGATCTTGTGCGGGTCCTTGCTGCCGTCCGTCTCCACACCGGACGAGACGTCCACGGCCCAGGGCTGGACAGTGCGGACGGCCTCCGCCACGTTGGAGGGCGTGAGCCCACCGGCCAGCACTGTGGGCGTCTGGCGCGCGACCTCGGCCGCGACTGACCAGTCGAGGGTGCGCCCGGTGCCGCCGTAAGCGCCCTGTACATGGGGGTCGAGCAGGACTATGGCGCCGGGTCGCGTCTCCGACAGGACGTCGGCGGCGCGCGCCCCTGCGCGCACCTTCATACACTTGAAGACGGGCCGGCTCAGGAGCTCGCACATCTCCCACGGCTCGGAGCCGGACAGCTGCACTAGGTCCAGCGCGCATTCGGCGGCCATGGCGTTGATGGTATCGGCGTCCTGGTCGGCGAAGACGCCGACGAGCAGCGGTCGGCGCTCCCGCAGCGCTGCCTCGATGGCCCTCACCCCCTCCGCCTCTCCCGCACCGCGGGCGACGGGGGAAGGCAGGTGGCTGGGTGCGTCCTTGCCGAGCGCGGCGGCGATGCGCTGGGCCTGGCCCAGCGTTACCTGCCGGTGCGAGGGCGCGAACACCATGCCGATGAAGTCGGCGCCGCAGGCGGCGGCCAGCCGCGCGTGCCTGGGGTCCGAGACGCCGCAGATCTTGACGAGGGTCATGCCAACAGCTCCCGCAGCTTGGCCGCCGGGTCCGGCGCCGTCACCAGCGCCTCGCCGATGAGGGCCGCCTGCACGTTGCACGCCTGTAGCCGGCGCAGGCCCTCGCGGGTGAAGATGCCGCTCTCGGCGATGACCGGCAACTGCGGCGGCGCCAGCGGCCGCAGGCGCTCCGTAATCGCCAGGTCCACGTCGAAGGTGCGCAGGTCGCGGTTGTTGATGCCGATGAGCGGCGGCGAGGCTGCGAGCGCCCGTTCCATCTCCGCCGCGTCATGGACCTCGACGAGCGCGGTCATGCCCAGCGCCTGCGCGATGGAGATGAGTTCTGCCAGGAGCGGCTGCTCCAGGATGGCGGTGATGAGGAGCACGGCGTCGGCGCCGTGGCAGCGGGCCTCGTAGAGCTGGTATGCGTCGAAGAGGAAGTCCTTCCGCAGGAGCGGCGGCCCCGCGGGCAGGGCCTCTCGTACCGCCGAGAGATCGCGCAGCGAACCCTGGAACTGCTTCGCGTCCGTCAGCACCGATACGGCGCAGGCGCCGCCTTCCGCGTATCGTTGCGCCAGCCAGACCGCGTCGAAGCCGTCGCGCAGCAGCCCGCGAGATGGCGAAGCCTTCTTCACCTCCGCGATGACGCCGATCGACGGTCCCCGGAGGGCGGGCGGGAACGGGCGGACGGCCGGGGCCTCGTCCACGCGGGCCTTCATCGCAGCGAGCGGGACAGCACGCTTGGCGGCCGCCAGCTCCTCGCGCTTGTCGGCGACGATGCGGTCGAGGATTGTGTCTGTCTTCTGGGTCATCGGCTGGATTAT
>JBGQEU010000230.1:0-3405 GCA_041496525.1 Dehalococcoidia bacterium | reverse complement strand
TGCCATGATTACTGGAATATGCATCAGCTGCCGTTTACAGTCCTCCGTTACGGTATCCCCTACGGGCCGCGCATGCGGCTGTCCCTCGTGGTGCCGGTGTTCGTGCGGAAGGCGCTGGCCGGGGAGCCGATTACCGTCTCGGGGGATGGCCAGCAACACCGCAAGTTCGTCTACGTCGAAGACCTGGCGCAGGCGCACGTCCTGGCGCTGGAGGAGCGCGCCCGCAACCAGACTTACAACCTCGACGGCCGGGAGAAGATCACGATCCTGCGCATCGCTGAGACCGTGCTCCGGCTCGTTGGCTCCGAGCAGCCGATCCAGTTCATGCCGGCGCGTAGCGGCGACTACTCCGGCAAGGACGTCTCCAGCGAAAAGGCCGCTCGGGAGCTGGGATGGGTATCGAAGGTCGACTTTGAGGAAGGGATGAGGCGGACCGTTCCCTGGCTGATCGAGCGGCTCAAGGACGAGCAGCCGTCGGCTATAGGTCGCTCATGACGGAAGACCCGGCCAGCGCCACCTCCGGCCACACTGAAACGAATACCCATCGTCGCATCGCGGTGATGCCCGTCTACAATGAAGAGGCCACCGTGGTCAGCGTCCTGCAGCGGCTGGAACCGCTGGTGGACGAGATCGTGATCGTCGACGACGGCTCGACGGACCGGTCGCGAGAGCGCATCGCTGTGTGGGCGCAGGAGCGGCCCCACGTCCATTTCGTTTACTACGAGGACAACCGCGGCATGTCGGCCGCCTACTACGCCGCTTTCTCTGACATCGGACGGCGGCTGCGAGCCGGCGATGTGAGCGCGGACGATATCATCATCACGGTCGATGCGGACGGCCAGCACGAGCCCAGCGACCTGGACGTCCTGACCGATAAGCTGACTGGTGAAGGGTACGACGCGGTCATCGCCCGGCGAGACCTCTCGACGTACACGGCGTTCAAGCGCTTCGGCAACTGGGTGCTCTCGCTTTGGGCATCCTTCTGGGCGGGTTGCCGCCTCTACGATGTGGAGTCGGGCTTCCGTGTCTTCCGCGTGGGGCCGCTGCTGGATGCTCTCCAGTACTACAAGGGGTACAAGTACAGCGAGACGGTAGAGGTGGCGGTGGTCCTGCCGCGCCTCGGCTATCGGGTATGCAATGACCTGATGGTCCCGGTGCCCATATTCCGCTCCCGCACTCGCATGACGGACGGCGTTATCGATGTGGTGGCCATGGTCGCCGCCTGGTGGCGCGTGGTGGCGGGACGCAACCGGCCGCCGGGGATGCCCGCGTGGTCCATCTACGTCTTGCCGGCACTGGCAGTGCTGGCGCTGGTGTTTATCAGTGCGGACATGCTGATCAACCCGCTTTTCCTGGCCAGCGACTCCATGCACAGCTACGCACACGTCTGGTACATCAGCGAGCAGCTTTTCCACCACGCATCGCTGCCCTTACGCATCGGGCTGCTGGACAGCGGCCGCGCAGCTACGTTCCCCTACGCCCTGCCTGTCTACCTGGTGGGTGCCGTCCTCTATCCGTTGCTCGGCGATTGGGCCGTGACGATGCTTATGGTCGTGGCTGTAGTCGGGACGGTGTGGACGGCCGGCCTGGTGCGCCCAGTCCTGCGTGATCCGTGGTTCCTGCTGCTGTTCCTGCTCAACCCACTGTTCATTGATGCCATCTACGGCTTCCAGTTCGCTTCCCTCTGGAGCACCGTCTTCTTCTTCGTGTTCGTGTGGGTCTTCGAGAGACAGCGCCACCTGCCGGCGGCAGTGCTCCTCTGGCTCGCTGTGGCCACCCATCCGGTGATCGGTGCGGCAGCCGCCGGCGCATACGGCCTCTGTATACTGACCTTCGACCGGGCCAGGGTGCGGCCGCTGCTCGCCATCAGCATCCCGGTCGCCATCCTTCTCATACCCATCTACTACATGGAACTGCTGACACCCTCCGTGCGGGAGAATTCTCCGCTCACGGTGGGGAGTGCGACCGTGCTGTCGATCATTGAACGGGGCACGTTCATTGCCATGCCTTTCGCGCTGTCGGCGCTGGCCCCGCAGATCAGGCGACTGTACCGGCCGGTGCTCGCCGGCGGCGCGGTGACGGCGGTCGCAGGTGTGGTGGCGCTTTCGGGGGTGATCCGCTACGAGCACTCCCCCGGCGGCTACTACGGGATAATGCATCACAGCTCCAACGTCTACGCCGAGTTCTTCCGCTCACCGGAGTTCCATCCAGGGGCCACATACCGCGTGCTGGAGCCGAGCGAGCGCGAAGACGGGATGTACCGCTTCATCCAGCACGGCGCCGTACTGTCCAACGAGTTCTTTAACGAGAGCGTGTTCCGCCGCCCGTGGACGCAGTCCCAGTATGGCTGCTACGGCGCCTTCAAGGGCATAGACTTCGTGGTGGCGGAGAAGGCCTACGTCCAGCGGTACGGGACAAGTGAGCGTGAGCTCTTGCAAACGCTGGTGACAGACGGCCGCGCCACCATCGTGTACAACGATCCGGCTGGGCGCTTCACCGTCTACGACGTTCGCAAGTTCATGTCCGAACAGACGAAGCCCCAATCATTGAAGGCCTGCGGAGTCTTCTGACATGGCCACTCTGTGGCAGCTCTTCCTGGACTGGCTGCGCCTGGTACGGTCTAAACGCGCCCGGCCGTACCTGCTGATTACGCTGTTCGTCGATGCCTCGCTGGCCTTCATATTCCTGGTGGCTATCCAGTCTTACCTGCCGGAGCAGTATGCCACTAGCGCTGCCCTTCCCGGCTATGCGCTGGCCGCATATGGCGGCGCCAAGCTGGCCGGCCAGCTGCTGGGGGGGCGCCTGATCGACCGCCTCGGCGCGGGGCGAGGCCTCCTCATCGGCATTGGGTTGATCGCGGCCGGACAGCTGGCCCTGATGTCAGCTGCGATCACTCCGGAAGCGGCGCTGCCGGCCGCCGCAATCTACGGCCTTGGCGCGGCTCTCGTTTGGCCCGCCGTCTACGCGTTGGCGGCCGCCGAGTTCCCGACGGAGGAGCGCGCCCGCCTCACCTCTGGCATGACACTTACCACGGGTATGGCGTTGGCCCTGGGCCTGGGGCTGGGCTTCATCCTCCCGGCCGGCTTCCCTTATGTGGCCGCGACGGCACTCTCCTTGGTCGCCGTCGTGCCTGCTGCCATCGGAGCTGGAAGATTCGCGAGTGTGCGGGTGCGGGCGACGGCGACTGAAGCGCCAGTCCCGCAGGTCAGCGCGGGCGAGATCATACGCGCCGCGCTTCATCCACAGCGTATTGGCTTCTCGCTGGTGATCCTGCTGCAGACGGCCACGCTCGGAGCCCTTCTCGCCGTGTTCCGAGCCTACGGGCGGGACGTCATCAACGTCTCCTTCCGCGAAGAGCTGTTGCTGCTGGCTCCGGCCGGCGCTGTGGGCGCGGGAGCGGTCATA
>JBGQEU010000229.1:0-3417 GCA_041496525.1 Dehalococcoidia bacterium | reverse complement strand
TGGAGAAGTGGGTGCACAGCGTCGCCTCCCACGAGGAGATGCTGGAGAAGCGGGTGGGAGCGGACAGGCTGGAGCAGATGCGCCAGGGCGAGACCGTTCAGGAGGGCTACTATGACTGAGCCGGCCGTGGGCAAGGCCGAGGGGACCACGAGCTTCACGGATATCGAAGCCACGATCTGCCACATCGCCCACACCATCGAGGAAGACAAGCTGTACTTCGTGCAGATGGCGGGGCCACCGCTGATGGCCCTGCTGCTGGCCAAGCGCATGCGCACGCCGGGCGTCGGCTACGTTGTAGAGGAAGGGGCTGTCGCCCCCAGACCCAACTTCCCGCTCCCGCGCATGATGCTGGGGGCCAGCCGCTCCCACTATCGCTCGGTGGCCTGGACCAGCATGAACATGGTGGACGCGCACGCCGCTCTCGGCTTCATGGACTACGGACTGCTGGCCGCCCTCCAGATCGACAGGTTCGGCAACTTCAACTCCACCTTCATCGGGGGCACTTACGAGCAGCCGGACCGGCGTTTTGGCGGCCCCGGCGGAGCGAACGAGATCGCCTCCCAGTGCTGGCGCACGCTGATCATGACCAAGCAGAAGAAGCGGAAGTTCGTCAACAAGCTGGACTTTATGTCATCTCCGGGCTACCTTGACGGGACACCCGGCGCCAGGGAACGAGTGGGACTTCCCGCCAACACCGGCCCCTACCGGGTGATTACCGAGGACGCCCTGTTCGGCTTCGACGAGGCGACGCGCCAGATGAGGCTCATCGGCCTGGCACCCTGGGCTACCATGGAAGGCGTCCTGGCAGAAATGGAGTTCGAGCCGCTCGTCGCAGATAAGCTGGAACGCATGCAGGTCCCCAGCGAAGAGGAGCTGAACATCATCCGGGCGGACATCGACCCCGGCGGTTTCAGCACGAGCCGGGGGCAATGGATGACCATCGAGCGGGCCAGCGGCCGGCGCACCGCCTGAGCGCGGCCGGGGAGAACATCGGGGAGGATTCATGAGGAACGTCGCCATCATCGGCGCCGGGATGACGCGCTTTGGCAAGTACCTGGACCGCGGGCTCAAGGAGCTGAGCCATGAGGCGGTCTCGTCGGCGCTGTCGGCGGCCGGCATGGACAAGAACGCCCTCCAGATAGCCGTTGTAGGCAACGCCGCCGCCGGCCTGATCACAGGACAAGAATGCATCCGCGCCCAGGTCATCCTGCGTGCGATGGGCATCGACAAGATCCCCATGGTCAACACTGAGAACGCCTGCGCCAGCTCTTCGACAGCGCTTCAGGTGGCCTGGCTCTACGTCGCCTCCGGCATGTACGACGTGGCTCTGGCCCTGGGCGTCGAGAAGATGTACTCGGAAGACAAGGGGCGGATGATGGGCGCGTTTGGCGCCGGCGTGGATGTGGAGCAGTTGCGGGCCATCATGGAGCAACTGAAGCCGCCGTCCGAGCAGAAGACGGGCGCGGAGAGCGGAGCCGGCAAGAGCCGCAGCGTCTTCATGGACATCTACGCCGCCGGCGCCCGCGCCCACATGGCCCGCTACGGCACCACGAAAGAGCAGTTCGCCCGCATCGCCGTCAAGAACCACAACAACGGCAGCCTCAACCCGCACGCCCAGTACCGCGAGCGCTACACCCTGGAGGAGGTCCTGGACTCTCCGCCTGTGGCGGAGCCGCTGACCCGGCTCATGTGCGCGCCCGTCGGCGACGGAGCGGCGGCGGCTGTGCTTGTGAGCGAAGACGTGGCGCGCCGCTACACTACCAGGCCCGTCTGGATACGCGGCTCCGCGCTCGTCAGCGGCTCCGACTCGCCGTCCGAGGACGGTGGCACCGGCGCGCGGGCGGCCGGGCGAGCGCTGGCGATGGCGGGCATGACGATGGACGACATCGACGTCATGGAGGTGCACGACGCGTCCGCCCCCGCCGAGCTGCTGCTCTACGAAGAACTGGGGCTCTGCGACAAGGGAGAGGGCGGCCGGCTCATCGATGAAGGCGTGACGGAGATCGGCGGCCGGCTACCGGTCAACACCAGCGGAGGCCTCATCGCCAAAGGACATCCCGTGGGCGCCACCGGAGTCTCTCAGGCCTTCGAAATCTGGCTGCAGCTGCGGGGTGAGGCGGGAGAGCGGCAGGTGGAAGGCGCCCGGGCCGGCCTCACCCACAATGGCGGCGGCATGGTGCGCGGCGAGGCCGCAGCCACCACCGCCCACGTGCTATCCGTGTAGGAGGTGGTGAAAGACGGGGAGTGCAGAGGGGCTCCGCCACTCTGCCGGGGTCTGGGGGTGTCCCCCAGATTTACTTTTCAACCTTGGGGGGGAGGGGCGGACGAGCGGACATTCGTTATACGTCAGCCTGGTAGGGCCTCCGCCGGCGGCGGATAGGAAGGAGCAATCACTTGCCGGAGACATCCACAGAGGCGCAGACGGGCGCGCCGCCGAAGCGCGTCCCCATACGCGGCGCCTACCTGCGCCTCGCCCCCGACGAGGAGCCGGCGCTGGAGGGCAGCCGCTGCCCGCAGTGCCGCCAGGTCTTCTACCCGCCGCGTCACATCTGCCTCAACTGCTATCACGAAGAGCTGGAGAGCGTCGCCCTCAGCCGGCGCGGCACGCTCTGGACATTCACCATCGCCCGCATGTCCCTGCCGGGCTCTCTGATGACCGCTCCGTACGTCATCGCCCAGGTGGAGCTGCCGGAAGGCGTCATCATCGCCACCGTCCTCACGGACGTCGATCCCGAGGCTGTGCGCATCGGTATGCCGCTGGAGCTGGTCGTAGAGAAAGCGTCCGTGAACGCCGATGGCGCCGAGGTCATGACGTTCAAGTTCCGCCCGGCGAAGGAGGCCTAGCATGAGCGAGCGAGTAGTCGTCCTGGGCGTCGGGCTGCACCCCTTCGGGCGGCACCCCGGTAAGAGCGTAGGCGATATGGCCCGCGTGGCCGGCCTGGCCGCCCTCCGGGACGCCGGCGTCGGTTACAAGGACATCCAGGTCGGCTTCTGCGGCCATGTCGGCCAGGGCGTGGGCACCGGCCTGCGCACCTTTGGCCAGCTCGGGCTCACCGGCATCCCCATCACCAACGTCGAGCTGGCCTGCGCCAGCTCCTCTCGCGCCGCCATGCTCGCCGCCGAGGGTATCGCCTCCGGCCTGTATGACCTGGCCATGATCATCGGCGTCGAGAAGATGGAGCGCGGGCTCCTGGCCGGAGTGGGCGGCGCCGAAGGAGGATACAACCAGTCGATGGGTATCAACCTCATGCCTGCCATCTACGCCATGTGGGCACAGCAGCACATGCATCGTTACGGCACGAAGCGCGAGCACTTCGCCAAAGTGTCGGAGAAATCCCACCGCAACGGCGCCCTTAACCCCAACGCCCAGTACCAGAAGGCGCTGAACCTGGAGGACATCCTCAACTCCCGCATGGT
>JBGQEU010000228.1:0-3429 GCA_041496525.1 Dehalococcoidia bacterium | reverse complement strand
GGAAGCGCAGGAGTTGGCTGGTGGTCACTCCGAGTGCCTGCGCGGCAACGGCGTAGCTGCCGCCGGCAGCCTCCAGGCAGTCCAGAACGGTTGCAACGATAAGGGGATACATGTCGTTCTTCGGGTTTACGGCCAGGCTGCCGTCCGCGCGCCGGTGTGCGAGGAGTTCCACGGGAAGCTGTGGCGCCGCCAGGTTCAAGGGGCAGCGTACATGCAGGGCGATGCGCAGGCGCAGGCGGCCCACGGCGCGCCGCCGGTTCTCTTCCAGTGACCGTGATTCCTCGGCCTGGCTGACCGTGCCGGTCTGGCGGTGGCGGAGGCGCACGGCGGTCTCCACCTTGTTGCGGCGCTGGCCGCCGGGGCCGCTGGCGCGGTAGCGTTCTTCATCGCACTGCTTGAGGAGAGGGGCGTCATCCAACCGCAGCCAGGCGTTGCGTCGTGATGTCCCGACCAAACGGAGCGCCTCACTCCAGCTTCAGCTCGAGGACGAACGTAGTGCCGCGGCCGACTTCACTTTCGGCGCGTAGGGTGCCGCCGTGGGCATCGGCGATGGCCTTGGCGATGGCCAGCCCGAGGCCGGTGCCGCCCTCGCTGCGGGAGCGAGACTCGTCGGCCCGGTAGAAGCGCTCGAAGATGTGCGGCAGGTGCTCCGGCGCGATGCCCCGGCCCGTATCGGCGACGCCGACCTGGAGGTGGCCGTCCCGCCGGTGGGCGGCGATCGTGACGCGACCGCCGTCCGGCGTGTAGCGCACGGCGTTGTCGACGAGGACGAGGAGCAGCTGGTGCAGTCTGGTGGCGTCGCCGAGGACGCTGAGCCCGGGACCGCTGTTCGTTTGGATCTCGACGGGGCGCCCGTGGGCGAGCACATGGCCCTCCCGCGAGACGCGCTCTACCATGGCGGAGATATCGACCGGCTGGCGGGCAAGAGGTGCCTGGCCTTCCTCCATGAGGGCGAGGGCGGCCAGATCGGCGACCAGGCGCTCCATCTGCTCCGTCTGCTGGACGATGCTCTCCAGCGACTCTTTGTCCTCGCCGGAGAGGCGGGTCGTCGGGCTCATCTGCATGATTTCAGCGTTGCCGCGGACGAGGGTGAGCGGAGTGCGGAGTTCGTGCGAGGCGTCGGCGACGAAGGCGCGTTGGCGCTGGAACGCGTCGCGTATCGGCCTCAGCGTTCGCCCGGCCACAAAGAGGCCTCCGGCGGCGGCCAGAGCCAGCCCGCCGCCGCCGGTGATGATGAGGATGAGCAGGAGTTTGTTGAGTTGGTCCTCATGCTCCGACAGCGACCGCCCGACCTGGACTACGGCCAGGTCGCGGCCGTCCTCCTGTACGGGCAGAGAGTAGATGCGGTAGTCGCCGTGGCCGGAGTTGACGGTGCTCCAGTACTCGCCTTGCTGGGTCGCGGCTGCCGCTGCTCCAACGTCCGGCAGGCCTAGGGGCTGGACATTGAGCGGGTCCACCAGGGTCTGGCCCTGTGGCGACAGTATGAGGAAGAAGGTGTTGCCGGTGTCACTGGAGAAGAAACGGACCTCCTCGTGCCCGTTGGCGGGCTCGTCGTGGCCATCGCCCACAGCCGGGAGGGCTGGATTCTGGGAGAGCGAGAGCGAGTCCGCGTTCAGTTGGGCGGCGATGTTGAGGGCGCTCGTGCGCAGCGAGTCGTCGACCTCGTTCTTGAGGTCGCGGGCCAGGAAGCCGTATGTGACCGCGGCCATGATGACGATGATGACGAGCAGGATGCCCGCGTACCAGGCCGTGAGTCCGAGGCGAGTCCGGTTGAACATGTGAGGCCCGGTCAGGCGCCGTCGGTGATGCTGTAGCCGACGCCGCGGACGGTGCGGATGAGCTTCTTGCCGAAGCCCTTTTCGATCTTGTTGCGCAGGTAGTGGACGTAGATGTCGACGACGTTGGTAAGCGTGGAGAACTCGTAGCCCCAGACCTGGTCCATTATCTGGGCGCGGCTCAGGACCTGGTTGGGGTGGCGCATGAGGTACTCCAGCAGGTCGAATTCTTTGCGGGTGAGTTCGATGGGCGTCTCTTGGCGGTGCACCTGGTGACGGCCGGGGTTCAAGGCAAGATCGGCGATCTGAAGGACCTCGTCTGCCGCGGGGCCCCGGCGGCGTTGCAGGGCGCGGATGCGGGCCAGCAGTTCGGCGATGGCGAAGGGCTTCGTCAGGTAATCGTCGGCGCCTGCGTCGAGGCCTTCGACTCGCTGGTAGACGGCGTCGCGAGCGGTGAGCATGAGGACGGGCGTGTGAATGCCCCCGGCGCGGAGGCGGCGGCAGACCTCGAGCCCGTCCAGCCTGGGGAGCAGGATATCGAGGACAATGACTTCGAACGAGCCGCTTTCGGCCTGGCGGAGGCCGTCCAGCCCGTCCAGGGTGATCTCGACGTCGTGCGCGTCGTGCTCAAGCGCGCGCTTGAGTAGCTGAGCCAGGCGTGGTTCGTCTTCAACTACGAGGATGCGCATGTGCCTGTTGTCAGTATCAGTGGGAAAGATTGGAAATTGATTAAAATACGGCCGAACCGGTCCTCAGGCCCGAATTCTTAATCTTGCTCCAATGTCATCTCGGTAGGCTGGGGGCAACGCTCATTTAGCAGGAGGACGAGAGATGTCACGACGGAGAGCATGGATCCTGGCCGCCATCGCCAGCGCCTCGCTGGTGGCGCTCATCATAGGCGTGGGCGCGACGACGGGGCAGTTCGGGTTCGGCGGAGGCCATCAGGACGCGCAGGCGGAAGGCGCACTCCCGACGTCCGATAACCAGCCGCTCAGCGGGAACTTGATCGCGGATACGCAACAGCAGGCGGCCAACAGCTCAGAAGACGGGTCCCACGACGACGACAAGTACGAGCACCAGCACGGCGATAATCAGGATGAACGGGACGGGACCAGTAACGACACAGAGGCTGACGACTAGGGAGAGGCCGTGGCACGCAAGGCAGGCAGATACACAGAGGCGCGCCTGTACATGGTGGGCGGCGCCGTGGCAGCCATGATGGTGGTATGGGCGGCGATGGCGGCGCGCGATGGCGCTCCTGCGTCGCCAGCGGCTGTAACGCCGGCGACGGCAACGAGCAATACGGCCATCGGCGCGCAGACGACGCCCCAGCGCCGCGCGCCGGCCAAGGTAGCGCCGCACACGCGGACGCGGGCCTCTTGATGGAAGCGAGCGCCGGCCGTTTCCGGGCGATGGGCACGGAGGTGGAGGTGCTGGCCGTGCCGACGCTCGCCGACGGAGTGATGGAGCGAGTTCGGGCGCTGTTCCAGGAGGTAGAGACGGCGCTCAGCCGCTTTCAGCCGGAGAGCGAGCTATCGCGGCTGAACGCGTCGCGGGGGCGGCCGTTTGCGCCTTCGCCGCTGCTCCGAACCGTTCTCGGCGGCGCCATGGAGGCGGCGGCAGATTCGGGCGGGATCTTCGACCCGACGGTGCT
>JBGQEU010000227.1:0-3445 GCA_041496525.1 Dehalococcoidia bacterium | reverse complement strand
CGGGATCACGCGGGAGACCGTGATGACGCTGGCCCGCGACGAGCTGGGCATCGAGACCCAGGAACGCGACATCGACCGCACGGAGCTGTACACGGCGGACGAGTGCTTCATGACGGGCACAGCGGCGCACGTGACCCCTGTTGTGGAGCTGGACCACCGCCCGATCGGCAGCGGCAAGATGGGCCCTGTCGCCGCCCAACTCGTCAGGCTCTACTTCGATATCATCCGTGGCAAGAGCCCCAAGTACGCGCACTGGTGCACCCCATGCTACTCAAAGGTCAAGGCCTAGCCATCGAGCGGCCGGCCCGCACGGCCGGCATGATGGTGGGGGCCGGGGCGTCCGCGGGCGCCCTGCTCCTGGCGCTGGCCCTGCTCCTGAAAGCCATCGACTGGCCGGTCTCCTTTCCCCAGTTCCTGGCCTATGCCGGCGCGATGCTGCTGGTGGTGCTGGCTGCCGTCTTCGGGTTCTGGACGTACGCCTGCGCCAGCATGCGCTACGTGCTGGACCGCTCCGGCCTGGCCATCCACTGGGGCCCCCTTACGCACTTCATCGCTATAGACCGGATCGAGAGCGTGGTCAACGGCCGCGGCGAGCAACGGCCGCAGGTCCGCGGCCTGGGCTGGCTCGGGTATCACGTTGGCCGGGGCGACGTGGAGGGCGTAGGCAGCGTGCTCTTCTTCTCCACCCATCGCTCGCCGGAGGACATCGTATACGTCAAGGCCGCGCAGGCCACGTACGCGCTCAGCCCCCGGGACCCTGCCCGCTTTATGGCGGAGGTGCAGCGGTTCAAGCAGGCGGGCAGCCCCGATGAGGGACGAGCGACGGTAGAGCGGGCGATCCTGGCCGCCCACCCGATCTGGTCCGACCGCGTGGCCCAATGGCTGGCGCTGGCAGCGGTGGCCCTGAACGTGGCTCTCTGGGGCTTCGTCTTCGCCGTCTACCCGCACCTGAGCAACGAGATCACGATCAAGTTCCCGCCCGTGGGCGATATCACGGCCCTGCATTCGCGCCTGCAGATACTGAAGATACCGGCCAGCGGCACCGCCGTCCTTCTCGCCAACCTCGTCGCCGCTCTCGGCGTCCAGTGGAAGGAGCGGGCGGCGGCCTACTTGCTGTTGAGCGGCGCCATCTTCTTCCAGGCGATGCTGTGGATCGCCGCCGTTATCGCCGTCGTCAACGCCTGACGGACCGCAACCGGCGCGACCGGCCGGCGTTAAGATAGACACATGCAGCGCCCCCTCCTGCCGTTCGTTGCCGCCGCCGCCTTCGTGCTGCTGGCGCTGGCCGCCGCCTGCGGCTCGTCGGACGGCGCCGCCGGCCCGACTCCAACGCCCTTCGGGTCAGCGGCTACGGCCACCCCGTCGGCGGCGGCAAGCGTGTCAACGGTATCCCGGGCGCCCAGCCCCACGCCGACGCCGACGCCGGCGCTTGACGCCCCGCTCTACATCGCCCTGGGCGACTCGCTCTCGGCCGGCAACGGCGCCTCGGATCGCAACACCACGGCCTTCGTGCCGTTGGTGCGGGCCGGCCTGGGCGCCGGGATGGCGCTTCTGAATCTGGGCAAGCCCGGCGACACGAGCGACGCCCTGCTGCAAGGCGGCCGGCTGGAGAAGGCGGCCGACGAGATACGCCGCCGTCGGGACGACAACGTGCCGGGGAACGACGTGCGTGTGGTCACGCTGGAGATCGGCGGCAACGATCTGCTTAACCTGTACACTGCCTACGTTCTGACGGGCACCTGCCCCAGCGTCACGGAGTCCCTGCAGCGGCCGCAGTGCGTGCAGGCGCTGCGCGATGCGCTGTCCAGGTTCGGCCCGAACGTGCACGAAGCTATCGCGCGGATACAGGCCGCCGATCCAGCAGTGCCGATCTTCCTGATGACCCTGTATAACCCGTTCTCCGGCGGCTCCTCGATCCTGGACCAACTAGGGCAGCTGAGCCTCGAAGGGCAGCCCGATTCGCCGTTTCCGGAAGGGCTGAACGACATGATCCGCCAGGAAGCGGCGGCGACCGGCGTCCATCTTGTCGAGGTCTATCCGCTGTTCAAGGGCAAGGCCTTCGAGTACATCTCTCAGGACCTCATCCACCCCAACGACGCCGGGTATCGGGCCATGGCGGACGCCGTGCTGGCGGCGATGGCGCAGGCCGGCGTGCAGACGACAGGAGGGACGTAATGGAAGACTTCTTGTGGGGGTTGTGGAACGGCATCACTGCCTGGCCGCTGCTGATCATCCACGTGTTCGGCGTGTGGGAACGCTTCCCCGTCTACCACCTGTCACGAGACGGCGGTTGGTACCAGTTCGGCTTCTTACTGGGCGGCGGCTCACCTTTCCTGGGGCTGCTGAGAGGAAAAGGCAGGTCGAAGAGATGACCTCGCTGCCGCCGCGGCGCCAGCTGGGATAGACTGAAGCAGGCATGATGTACGACGCCATTGTCATCGGCGCCGGGCCGGCCGGCAGCACGTCGGCGCGCCTGCTGGCCGAGCAGGGCGCGTCCGTGCTCCTCCTGGACAAGCAGCGCTTCCCGCGCGACAAGCCGTGCGGCGGCGGCGTCACTCTGCGCGCCGCGGCGGTCCAGGACCTCGACCTCTCGCCCGTCGTCGAGCGCACAATCTACGGCGCGCGCTTTTCGCTGCGCCTCGGGCCCAGCTTCGAGCGCCGGTTCCGCGCTCCGCTGACGTACATGACTCAGCGCTGCCGCCTGGACGCGTTCCTGGCCGAGCGGGCGGCAGAGGCCGGCGCCGACTTCCACGACGGTGACTCTGTCCGGACAATCGAGTTGGAATCCGTTCGCCCTGAGCCTGTCGAAGCCTGCCCTGAGCCCGGTCGAAGGGGGCTTCGCACTCCCTCTGGTACCGCCGTCACCGTCCGCACAAACAATGACTCTTACACGGCCCGCGTGCTCATCGGCGCGGACGGCGCGAACGGCGTTGCCGGCCGCTCCCTGGGCCTGCGCCCCGTCTTCGAGGAGGCGGTGGCGCTGGAGGCAAATGTCCCTTTCGGGCCCGATATGCAGGCGGACTGGGGAGAGTACGTGGGGCTGGACCTGGGTGGGCTGGCGGGCGGCTATGGCTGGGCCTTCCCCAAGGGCGATCATCTGAACGTGGGCGTGGGGGCGTGGAAGTACGCGGCGTTCACGCTGCGGCCCAAGCTGGCCGAGCTCTGCCGCCACTACGGCTTCGACGAGGCCCGGCTGACGGGGCTGCGCGGCCATCACCTGCCGGTGCGACGTTCCGGCACGCGCATCGCTGTTGGCCCGGCCGCCCTGGCCGGCGATGCGGCAGGGCTGGTCGACCCGCTCTCCGGCGAGGGCATCCACATGGCCTTCGCCAGCGCCCGCCTCGCCGTCGAATGCGCGCTCGGCGTCCTGTCCGGGCAGCACCCGGACATGGCGGCGTACCAGCGGGCCGTGGATGCCCGGCTGCAGCCGGAGCTGGACATCTCG
>JBGQEU010000226.1:0-3446 GCA_041496525.1 Dehalococcoidia bacterium | reverse complement strand
CGACTCCAGGATATCGCGCACCTGGTTGATGGCCTTCCTGAGTTCCTGGCTAGTTATCGGCATTTCCTGACTCCTTCTGTAACAGCAATGCGATTGCCATGCACAAGCATTGCAGTTGCAAGGCAGGATGTCAAGCCACTGGCAAGCTCACTTCGGGCTCCCGGCCGCGATCCCGGCCAGCACCCGCTCGATGATCTCTACGGCCCGGTCGATCTCCTCTTCGCTCACGGTCAGCGGCGGGATCAGACGCAGCGCCGTGGGCTTCACGTTGTTCGCCAGCAGCCCCTCCTGCAGGCAGAGAGCGACGGCCTCTTCCGCCACTGGCCGGTCCAGCTCGATGGCCCAGATCAGGCCTTTGCCACGTATCTCCGTGACCAGCGGCTGGCGGTCGGCCAGCGAGCGCAGACGGCGGGCCAGGTGCTCGCCCTTCTTCGCCACCTGCTCCGGGATGTCGTGGTCCAGGACATACTTGAGGACCGTGTAGCCGACCTCGCAGGCCAGAGCGTTGCCCCCGAAAGTCGTGCCGTGCTCGCCGGGGCCGAGGACGGCGCAGTGGTCCTTAGCCAGGAAGGCGCCGATGGGGAAGCCGCTGCCCAGCCCCTTGGCCACGGCCATGACGTCGGGCTCGATGCCGTAGTGCTGGAAGGCGAACAGCCGGCCCGTGCGGCCGACGCCGGACTGCACCTCGTCCAGCATGAGCAGAATGCCGGCCCTGTCGCACCAGGCCCGCACCGCCGGCAGGTAGCCGTCGTCCGGGACGTTCACGCCGCCCTCGCCCTGCACCGGCTCCAGCAGGACGGCTGCCGTTTGGGCGGTCGTCGCCCGCTTGATCGCCTCGGCGTCATTGAAGGGCACGCGGACGAAGCCTTCGAGCAGCGGCGTGAACGGCGCGCGGTACTTCTCGTTGGCGGACGCCGTCACGGTGGCCATGGTGCGGCCGTGGAAGGCGTTCTCGGCCACGATGATCTCGTAAGCGCCGTCGCGGTGGTCCTTGCCCCACTTGCGGGCGATCTTGATGCAGCCTTCCACGGCCTCCGCGCCGCTGTTGCAGAAGAAGACCTTGTCCAGGCCGCTGCTATCGCAGAGCAGCTGGGCCAGCTTCACCTGCGGGACCGTGTAATAGTAGTTCGAGGTGTGCATCAGCTGGCCGGCCTGCCGGTTGATGGCCGATACGACCTCCGGGTGGCAGTGCCCGAGGCTGACGGCGGCGATGCCGGCCAGGAAGTCCAGGTACTCCCGCCCATCGAGGTCCCAGACCTTCGTGCCTTCACCACGCACCAGCGTCACGTTCAGCCGCTTGCTGGTGGGCAGGAAGTACTTCTTCTCCAGCCCTACCCAGTCCTGTTCAGACACGTCAACTGCTCCCTTCCACCACGATCGTCGTAGCCGCCGCCAGGCCCTCGATCACCTGCAGCAGGGCGTGCTCGTTGCGGCCGTCGACGATGGTGCTGAGGGCGCCTGCGGCCGCCGCCTGCAGGCAGGCCTCCACCTTGGGAATCATACCGCCTGCGATGGTGCCGGAGGCGATCAGGTCATGCGCCGATGCGGCCGATAGCCTGGACAGCGTCTCGCCGCCGGCGCCCAGGACGCCGGGCACGTCCGTCAGGAAGACCAGCCAGCGGGCGCCCAGCGCCGCGGCGATAGCGCCGGCCGCCGTGTCGGCGTTGATGTTCAGGAGATGCCCCGTCGCGTGCTCGCCCTCGAACAGCAGCCCGATCGGCGCGATAACGGGGATCGCCGCCGCTAGAAGTACCCGCACAAACGGCCCGGGGTTGACGGCGACGATCTCGCCCACGAAACCCAGCTTTTCGTCTGCCAGGCGACACTGGAGCATCTGGCCGTCTGCGCCGGACAGTCCGACGGCCACCGCGTCGAGCGCCCCCAGCTGCGCGACGAGCTGCTTGTTGACGAGCCCCGCCAGGACCGCCACGACGACCTGCAGGGACGCTGCGTCCGTCACCCGCAGGCCGCCCTCGAAACGCGTGGGCATATCCAGCCGTTTGAGCCAGTCGCTGACCAGCGCGCCGCCGCCGTGGACGACGATCGGCCGCAGCCCCCGCCGCTGCAGCTCGGCCAGGTCTGCCAGAGTAGTGTCATGGCTGCCGAGGGTGGAGCCGCCGATCTTCACGACGAGGAGCTCGCCTTCGTGGGCGGGGCCCGCTGTGTCAGCGCTCATGTCGTGTACTGGCTGTTCAGACGCACGTAATCTTCGGTCAGGTCGGACCCCCAGGCGGTGGCCGCCGACTCGCCGACGCCCAGCTCCACGCGGAAGGTCACCTGGTGCGGTGTAAAGCAGGCCTTGGCCTGGGCCGGGTCGCAGGCCAGCGGGGCGCCGCTCCGAAAGAGGCAGACCTCCTTGCCGTCCGGGTCGCCCAGGTAGAGGGCCGTCCTCTCCATATCGAACTGCGCGCCGCTGTTGCCCACCGCCGCCAGGATACGCCCCCAGTTGGGATCATGGCCATACACGGCGGTCTTCACCCCCAGTGAGGAGACGATCCCCCGGGCAGCGGCGCGCGCGTCGGCGGCGGACGCGGCGCCTGCCACGCGCGCCTCGATGACCTTGGTGCCGCCCTCGGCGTCATCCACCATCGCCTTCGCCAGGTGGGTGCAGACGGCCGTGAGGGCGGCGACGAAGAGCCGCGCCTCAGGGTGCGCGTCATCGATCGCCCGGCCGCCGGCCGCGCCGTTAGCCAGCCCGTTAGCCAGAACGACGGCCATATCGTTCGTGCTGGTGTCGCTGTCGATATCTATCATGTTGAAGGTGGCGCCGACCGCCTCCTTGAGGGCAGCGGCCAGAAACGGCTGGCCGGCGGCCGCGTCCGTCGTCAGGAAGCAGAGCATGGTCGCCATGTTGGGGTGGATCATGCCCACGCCCTTGACGACGCCGCCGATGCTCCAGGTCGCGGAACGGGCGGCGATGTGCTTCGCCTTCGTGTCCGTGGTCATGATGGCCCTGGCGAAGTCCAGCCCGCCGTCCGCAGAGAGCGTGATCTTCTCGATGCCGGCGGCGATGCGCTCCATCGGCAGTTGCGTGCCAATGACCCCGGTGGAGGCGACGACCATGTCATGGGGGTCCAGGCCGAGCCGAGCCGCCGCCACTTGCGCCATCCGGACCGCGTCCTCGTGGCCCTGCCGGCCCGTCGCCGCGTTGGCGCAGCCGGCGTTGGCCACGACCGCCCTCGCCTGCCCGTCCGACAGGTGCTGGCGGGTGATGGTTACGGGTGCGGCCTGCAGGCGGTTGCTGGTGAAGACGCCCGCGGCCGCGCAGGGCGCCTCCGAGTATAGCAACGCCACGTCCAGCTTGTCCCAGTCGGGGCGGACGCCAACGTGAACGGCGCCGGCGCTGAAGCCGCGCGGAGTCGTGACGCTACCGTCAGGCAGAAGTTCGATTCCCTCGTTCATATCGCTATTCTCCCTCAGCTTGACCGCTACGGATACACGGCCGG
>JBGQEU010000225.1:0-3461 GCA_041496525.1 Dehalococcoidia bacterium | reverse complement strand
TCTAACCCTTCTGTCTGTTCAGACGCCGGCGTTGGAGATGCTGTTACAGGTACGGGAGGCGACAAGTCCCGGAGAGTCGCGAAGTTGTCGCGGATAGCGGACACGTATAATACAATCCAGGACGCGGGGGCCCGTAGCTCAAGGGCAGAGCAACCGGCTCATAACCGGTGGGTTGCAGGTTCGACTCCTGCCGGGCCCACCAAACAGTTGTGGCGAAGATGCTGGACGAACAGACAGAACCTCACCTGCGCCTCGGGGCGGCGGGGCGCGGCCCCGCGGGAGACCGCTGATGGCAGCGCAGACGGCCAGGCCGGAGCGGGTATCGGACCCCGCGAAGGTCGACGCCGCGTGGCTCACGGAGGTCCTGCGTTACGCCGGCGTTCTTGACCACGCAACGGTGGCCAGCGCCGAAAGCCGTCGCATTGGCACCGGTCAGATGGGGCAGAACTTCGCATTTACCCTCACCTACGATGGGCCGGCCCCCGGCGCGCCGCCAAGCATCGTCGGCAAGTTCCCCTCGCCTGAGCAGAAGAGCCGCGAGGCCGCCAAGACGTTCCGCACCTACGAGCGCGAAATCGGGTTTTACCGGGAGATTGCTGAGACCGTCGCCATCCGCGTCCCCCGCTGCTACCTGGCCGACATAGATCCTGCGACCGGCGACTTCGTGCTCCTCTTGGAGGATCTGCGGCCCGCCGTCCAGGGCGATCAACTGAAAGGCTGCACTGTGGGCCAGGCCGCGCTCGCCATGGACGAGCTCGCGGCCCTGCATGCACCCCGCTGGGACGACCCTACCCTGGCGGACATCGACTGGCTCGGAGGTTACGACGAGCCGGGAGCGGGCGACATGCTCCAGCCGGTGTATCGCGGCCTCTGGCCCGGCTTCATGCGCCAGTACGAATCAGTCCTCACACCGGAGGCAATCAAGCTGGGAGAAGCCTTCGGCGCCCACCTCAACGATTGGCGCCTCTCCGCCACACCGCCCTACTGCGTCACCCACGGCGACTATCGCATCGATAACATGCTCTTCGGCACCGAGGATGGCGGCTATCCGCTGACCACGGTCGATTGGCAGACCGTCGGCCACGGCCCCGGCATCTCCGACGCCGCGTACTTCTTGGGCAACGGCCTGCAGGTGCCAGAGCGCCGCGCGCAAGAGATGGGCTTGCTGAAGCGATACTACGACGCCCTCTCCGCCCGCGGCGTCCGCGGGTTCGCCTGGGAGCGCTGCCTCCAGGACTACAAGCGCGCCACCCTGGCTGGTGTGCTCATGACGGTCATCGCCTCACAGGTGGTGGCCTCCGACGAGCGCGGAGTCGCCATGTTCGCCGCCATGGCCGAGCGCCACTTCGCACACGCGCTCGACCACGACGCTGGCGCCACGCTCAGCACGCTCTAGGCTTGGCGCTGCGCGGCTGGTCGTTCTGGGATATGGCCAGCTTCAGGGAGCGGATGGCACGGGCGCGCACCGAGACCATCACGTGACGCGCTGAACGTGGTTGGGGTATCATGACATTACTCATGGGTACAGAAGAGGTGGTCGAACGGATGCAGCAAGCGCTCTCCGACTATACGCCCCGGCATATCGATCACCCGGCGGCCGCCGACGCGGCAGTCCTCATCCTTCTCCATGACCGGGAGGGCGAGACCCACGTCATCTTCACCGAGCGCACTAACCATGTGGAGCATCACAAGGGGCAGATGAGCTTCCCCGGGGGCGCGTGCGATGAAGGGGACGACTGCCTGGAGACGACGGCGATGCGGGAGACCTTCGAAGAGATAGGTGTGCGGCGGGAAGACGTGCGCATCATCGGCCAGCTCGACGATATGGTGACGGTCAGCAACTTCCGCGTGACGCCGTACGTCGGTGTGCTCACGACGGAGACCGGATATTCGTTCACAATCAACGACCGCGAGGTGGCCAAGGTGGTGCCGGTGCCGCTCAGCTTTCTCCTGGAAGAGCAGAACATGGAGCTGGAGGTGCGTGAGCATCAGGGACGGGAGGTGCTGGTACCGGCGTTCTCCTACGAAGGCCATCGCATCTGGGGCGCCACGGCACGCATGCTGCACCAGCTCATCGAGCTGCTTCGATAGTTGTCTGACTCCCCAACCTCCCCGGCGTCCACTGCCCACCGCAAACAGAACGCCCCGCCTTGCCGGCGCTGCGGCGGCCGTAGCTGGGACGCCGAGGTACGGCCCAAGGCGCGAATCCGCTGGCTCCTGGAGACCGTCTTCGCGGCACCCGACGTGTGGATCTTCCAGAGCGAGTCCGCGGGCTGGCCCGGCAAGCAGTACGAGCGCTGGACGTGCACCAACTGCGGCCGGCGGGTGAGAGTTTAGCCGCTGCCATGCGCCTGCTTCTGGTCCGCCACGCCGAGTCGCGGGGAAACCGCGAGATGCGGCTACAGGGCCGCACGGAATTCCCGCTGACGAGACGAGGCGAGCAGCAGGCGGCCGCCCTGGCGGAGCGGCTGGCGTCCGCCGGGCTGGCGGCGGTCTATTCCAGCCCCATCCTGCGGGCCGTGCGGACGGCGGGGGCCGTAGCGGCCCGGGCCGGGCTCGAGGTCGCTGTCGAGCCGGGTGTGCAGGAGTACGACTTTGGGGAGGCGCTGTCGGGCCTCACGTGGCGCGAGATCGCGGAGAAGCGGCCGCAGCTGGTGGCGGCGCTGATGAGCGACGACAAGGAGTTCCCGCGCTACCCCGGCGAAGAAGGCCGGGCGGCCTTCCGGCACCGCGTCTGCACCGCAATCGACGAGATCGTGGAGCGGCACCAGGACGGTGAGGCAGTGGCCATCGTGACACACGCCGGCCCCATCGTCGTCTTCGTGATGGAGTCACTGGCGCGGAAGTACAGCCGTCCGGTCCCCTTCGACATCGAGAACGCGTCCGTGACGACGCTGGAGCTGAACCGCTCGCCGTCCGTTGCGACGCCGCCGGCGGTGTTGACAGGCCTCAACGATACGTGCCACGTGCGCTGGACGGCAGTGTCCGCCACGATGCCGGGCCAGGGGGAGGAGAAGAGATGACCAAGCCGCAAGTCAGCGAGCTGATCGTGCGGGGCATCGTGGTCGGTGTGTTCGCCGAGAACTGCTGGGTGATCGGCTCCCGTCGCACCCGGGAGGCGATCGCCATCGACCCCGGCGACCAGGCGGACGAGATCCTGGCGATGGCGAAAGACATGGGCGTCGAGATCAAGATCATCGCCAACTCGCACGCGCACGTGGACCACATCCTGGGGGTGCGCGACGTGCAGCGGGCGACGGGCGCCAGGTTCCTGATGCACCCGGACGAGGTGGCGATCGCACAGACGGCGCCGCGCACAGCGGCGAGGTTCAGCGGCCAGATCGTGGAGCCGCCGCCGGACCCCGACGCCTTCCTCGCCGACGGCGACGAGATCGACGTGGCGGGCGTGAAGCTAAAGGTCATCCACACACCGGGGCACACGCCGGGCAGCCTGGCCTTCT
>JBGQEU010000224.1:0-3474 GCA_041496525.1 Dehalococcoidia bacterium | reverse complement strand
TAACGCGGACGATGCTGGACCACTCCGACGTCAAGGGCGGGTGTACCTCGTGCCACAGTGAAGGCCGGCTGGCGCCGCTGCCAGCCAGCCACGAGGGACGGACCGATGTGACGTGCAGCCTCTGCCACGACCCCGCCCAAAAGAAGGAGTCGCCCTTGGTGCCCCATTCCATCACCGGCGAGCGCGCCTGCAGCGCCTGCCATACGCCCGAGACGCTGCGCTTAAAGGTGGGTGGGCACGCCAATCTCAGCGATGCGGCCTGCGCCGCGTGCCACCGGGAGCAGCCCGGCGGCGTGCCCTCAATACCGCATCCACTGACGGACCGCGCGAACTGCACCGATTGCCACGCGCCGCCGTCCCCGCGCCCCCACGGCGCCGTGGACGTTGGGTAACTCGCGGATCGACCCCTAGTTGGCGTCGGTCTTGGGCGATAGCTGCGCGAGCGGCGCCGTGGGGCCATCGCCCGGTACAGGCCGAGCTTCTCGCCCAGCAGTATTGTGGCGCATGAGGCGGCAGTGTCAGGCGTTGTCGAAGTCGACGGGGCTGGCGCCGAGGCCCGGGCGCCGGTGCAGAGGGAGACGCGCACCGACGAACTGGCCTACGAACGCCAGGCCGATCTCCGGCGGGATGACCCAGTTCGGCCGGATCAGGACGAGACGCATCGCGATCAGCAGAGGTATGCTCGCGTGAATCGCTACGAACCAGGCGGGAGAGAAGCGACGCAGCCCACTCCGCCACATGCCCAGGAGCGCATTGGTCCCCAGTGCTGTCGCGAACAGCAGTCCGATGAAGACGGGTTCCATACGACTTCATACTAGCAGTTCCTCCGTTTGACCGAATCCCGCTCCCGCGAACGGCGCCCGCTCGTCCTCGCGGCGCTCCAGGGTCCGGGACGCAGCGCTCCGGCCGCGCACGGTTCCCGCTTGGGTGAGCGCGGTGCTGAATGGGTTGGCCGAGTGGTACAATCTCGCCTACTGCCTGGCGGGCCACCTGCGGAGGAGAAGCCGTGGATATCGATAGCATCAGGCGCCTGATCGAAGAGAACCGGGTGCGGACGGTGAAAATCGGCGGCGCCGACATGGACGGCGTGTACCGCGGGAAGCGCGTCAGCGCGGAGCAGTTCCTGGCGGCGGCCGCCGACGGCTTTCCGCAGTGTGACGTCCTCTTCGGCTGGGACATCCAGGACGAGGTGATCGGGTCGCTGCCGTACTCCAACTGGGAGATCGGATTCGGCGACATCATCATGAAGCCGGACCTGGACACGTTCGCTATCGTGCCCTGGGAGGAAGGCGGCGCCAGCGTCGTCTGCGACTTCTACACCGAGCACGGGGACCCGCTGCCGATCGCGCCGCGGTGCGTGCTGGACCGCGTCGTCAAACAGGCGGCCGCCATGGGCTATCGGGCCTACATGGCGGCAGAGCTGGAACTCCGCTTCTTCCGCGAGACGCAGGAGAGCCTGCGCGAAAAGGGATATCAGGGGCTGCGGGCACTGAACCCCGGCCTCAACTGCTACAGCATCCACCACGCCTCCATCGACGAGCCGCTCATCGGCTACATCTACCGGATGCTGAACGCCTACGGCATCCCGATTGAGGCCTACAACCGCGAGCACGGCGCCGGCATGTACGAGCTGAACCTGCGCTACACGGACGCCATGCGCGCGGCCGACCAGACGATGCTATACAAGAGCGCCACGAAGGAGATCGCCGCCCAGATGGGCGCCGTGCCGACGTTCATGGCCAAGTACGCGGAGGACGCCGACGGCTGCGGGGGGCACCTGCACCAGAGCCTGTGGTCCGCGGACGGCGCCACGAGCCTCTTCTGGGACGAAGGACGGCCGCACCACGTTTCCGAGCTACTGGAGCAGTATGTGGCCGGCGTCCTGGCCACGCTGCCGGAGTTCATGCTGATGTACGCGCCCAACGTCAACTCCTACAAGCGGTACGTGGCGCTGACGTGGGCGCCGACGAACGTGACCTGGGGCGCCGACAACCGCACGACGGCGCTGCGCCTGATCAGCGGCAGCCGGTCGGCGGTGCGGATCGAGAACCGGGTGCCGGGCGCCGACCTGAACGCGTACCTGGCGTTCGCCGCCTCGCTGGCGGGCGGGCTGCACGGGATCGAGAAGAAGCTCTCGCCGCCGCCGCTGACGACGGGGAGCGCCTATAACGCGAAGGAGGCGCCGCCGCTGCCCGGGTCGCTGCCGGAGGCGCTGGAGCGCTTCCGGAACAGCGAGCTGGCCCGCCGCTGCTTCGGCGAGGAGTTCGTCGAGCAGTATGTGGCGTTCCGGCAGTGGGAGGTGGACAAACACCGGCGGGCCGTCTCTGACTGGGAGCGCCGCCGCTACTTCGAGATGGTGTAGAGGACGGAGAGCAATGGAGCAGCGGAGCAATAGAAAGGTGATGAAGAAGGGGAGTGCAGAGGGGCCAAGCCCCTTTGCCAGGGGTCTGGGGGTGTCCCCCAGGTTCAATTCCAACCTTCGGGAGGGGGGCGGGGGGTTGTTTCAATTGCTTCACTGCTCAAGGTGGTTACAGAAAGCGGGAGGAGAAGATGCGACTGGCCAATAAGACCGCGCTGATCACGGGCGCGGGCAGCGGCATGGGGCGACTGGCCGCCGAGATGTTCGCCAGGGAAGGCGCCCAGATCGTGGCGGCCGACGTCAAAGAGGGGCCGCTCCAGGAGACGGCGGCGTCTGTCGAGGGCGCGGGCGGCTCGATCATCGCCGTGGCGACGGACGTGACGCAGGCGGACGGCGTGCAGCGCGCCGTCGCGGCGGGTGTGAAGGCGTTCGGGAAGCTGGATGTCCTCTACAACAACGCGGGCATCTTCCCCGATGACGACACCTCGGTGGTGGAGACGGAGGAAGCCGTGCTGCAGCGCGTGCTGGACGTGAACCTGAAGGGGGTCTGGCTCTGCTGCAAGTACGGCATTCCGGAGCTGATCAAGGCCGGCGGTGGGTCCGTCATCAACATCGCCTCTTTTGTGGCGCTCGTGGGCTGCAGGGTCCCCCAGGACGCCTACACCGCCAGCAAGGGTGCGGTGCTTTCCCTCACGCGCTCTCTGGCCGTGCAGTACGGGCCGCACAAGATCCGCGCCAACGCCATCTGCCCGGGCCCCATCCTGACGCCGATGCTGGAGTCGCTATTCCCCAGCGAAGAGGAGAAGATGAAGCGCCTGAACCGCATCCCGCTGGGCCGGTTCGGCCGCGCCGAGGACATCGTCTACGCCGGCATCTACCTGGCCTCAGACGAGTCTTCCTGGACGACGGGGACGACGTTCGTGGTAGACGGGGGGATCACGGTCAACTACTTCTGAGGGCGCCGGTGCCGCCAACAGTGGGGCGGCATTGCCCCTCGTCCGGCCGGCCTGAAGGCTGCAGCTACCCCGTTCGGGAGCGCCGTCCGGCTACCCGGCGACGCGCTCGCCGGCCACGGGTTCAGCCACCCGCTGGCGGATGAACTCGCCGATGCGGTC